>DASQXF010000417.1:0-3204 GCA_035639895.1 Xanthobacteraceae bacterium | reverse complement strand
GGAGGACGCAAGGCCTGGAAGGAACGCTGAAGAAGGTGAAGGAGACCGGGACCCTCACGATCGGGCATCGCGACAGCTCGGTCCCCTTGTCATATCTCGATGAAAGATTGCAGCCGGTCGGGTTCTCGATCGACCTGTGCCGGCACGTGGTCGAAGCCCTGAAGGCGAAGCTGGGCACGGCGAATCTGGATGTCAAATACAACCCGGTGACCTCGGCGACCCGCATCCCGCTCGTCGCCAACGGCACGGTCGACATCGAATGCGGCTCGACCGCCAACATGACGAGTCGACAGACGCAGGTTGGATTTTCCTACACGTTCTTCGTCCCGCAATTCAAATGGATTACGCGCACCAATCGCGGCATCCGGACCGAGGATGATCTGCGCGGTAAAACCGTCGCGGTGACCGCCGGCACCAACACCGCGCTGTTCGTCAACAAGATGAACAATGAGGGGAAGCTTGGCATGACCATCATGCAGGGGAAGGATCACGCCGAGTCCTTCCTGCTAGTCGACACAGGCCGCGCCAGTGCGTGGATGGAAGATGACATCCTGATCGCGGGCTTCCGGGCGAATGCAAAAAATCCCGCTGATTTCACGCTCCTCGACAAACCCTATGCATCCGATCCTTATGCGCTGATGATCCGAAAGGGCGATCAGCAATTCAAGACATTGATTGATGAGACCCTTGCTAGGCTGATGCGGTCTGGTGAGTTCGAGAAACTCTATACGCAGTGGTTTGAGAGCCCGATCCCGCCCAGGGCCATCAATATTCAGTTGCCGATGTCGGATGCCCTCAAACGCACCATAAGGGAGCCGAACGACAAGCCGAATTCGTAACCGGCCGTGTTGCCATGAATATCGATCTCAAGCTCAAGGTCGAGGATCTCAACGCCCGTTACGCTCAGGCCATCGATGACGACAAGCTCGAGGCGTGGCCGGATTTTTTCATCGAGCATGGGCGCTATCGGGTAACCACCGCGGAGAACTTCGAACGCGGCCTGCCGCTCGCAATGATCTACGCGACCTCGCGCGCCATGCTGCGCGACCGCGTACGCTCGCTGCGCGAGGCCAATGTCTACGAAGCGCAGCGGTACCGGCACATCGTCGGGATCCCGCTCCTCGCGCCGGGCGAGGACGGTGCCATAAATGCAAAGACGAGCTTCATGGTCGCGCGCATCATGCATTCCGGCGAGACCACGCTGTTCGCTACCGGGCGCTACCATGATCATGTCGTGCTCGAGAACGGCGAGGCGCGCTTTGCCGAGAAGGTGGTGATCCTCGACAGCCGGCTGATCGACACCTTGCTTGCCATCCCGCTGTAAACCCTCAAGATGCCGGCTTCGCTCATCGGGCGCCGTAAAGAAGTCGTCATGCCCGGCAACGCAGTCAAGCTTGCGCAGACTGCGTAAACTTGTCTGCCCTGCCGGGCATCCACGTCTTGATGCACGAATGCAAAGACGTGGATGGCCGGGACAAGCCCGGCCATGACAAAAGGGAATGAAATGCCCGAGCCTGCCGCTGCCTCGTCGCTGACGCGCCATCCGTCCTTCATGCTGTTCTGGTGCGCGCGTACCTTCACCAACGGCGCCTACATGATGCAAGGCGTCGCCGTCGGCTGGCAGATCTACGAGCTTACCAATGATCCGTTCGATCTCGGCCTGGTTGGGCTCGTGCAATTCGTGCCGCTGGTGGGCTTCTCGGTCATCATCGGCCAGGTCGCGGATCTGTTCGATCGCCGCTTCGTCGTCGCCACCTGCCAGGTGAGCAAGGCGCTGGCGGCGCTCGCACTGGCTATCGGTACCGCGCGCGGCGCGCTGAGCCGCGACGCCATGCTTGCAATTCTGTTCGCGTCCGGGACGGCCCGCGCCTTCGAGATGCCGACTATCCACGCGCTGCTGCCCGGCATCGTATCGGCGAGGCTCTTGCCGCGCGCGATCGCCGCCTCGGCGAGCGCGCAACAGACCGCGGTGATCTGCGGACCCTCGCTCGGCGGGCTCCTCTACATGCTCAGCCCCACCGGGGTCTACGCGACCTGCACCGCGGTGTTTATTGCGGCGAGCGTGCTGATCGGCCTCATTCGCGTCACACCGCGTAACGAAGAACGCAAGCCGATCACCCTGAAGACCATGTTTGCCGGCTTTGGCTACATTTGCAGCCGCCCGATCCTGTTGGGCGCCATCTCGCTCGATCTGTTCGCCGTGCTGCTCGGCGGGGTGACCGCGCTGTTGCCGATCTATGCTCGCGACATCCTGCAGGCGGGCCCCTGGGCGCTCGGCCTTCTGCGTTCGGCACCGGCGGTCGGCGCGCTGGCGACTTCGATCGTGCTGGCGCGGCACGGCATCGCCGGCAGCGCCGGACGCGTGATGTTTGCCGCGGTTGGAACGTTCGGCTTGGCGAGTCTCGCCTTCGCGCTGTCGACCTCGGTGGTTCTGTCGTTCTTGGCGCTTATCGTCTATGGCGCGTCCGACGCGATCAGCGTCGTGATCCGGCAATCGCTGGTGCAACTCCGCACGCCCTACGACATGCTGGGCCGGGTGTTGGCGGTCAACTCGATGTTCACGGGCTCCTCGGGTTCGCTCGGCGAATTTCGCGCCGGTGCCGTGGCCGCGGCACTGGGGGCGGTGCCGTCAGCGCTGATCGGCGGGGCGGGCGCGATCGCGGTGATGCTCATCTGGATGTGGGCCTTCCCGCAGCTTCGCCGCGTCGACAAGTTGACGCCGGACGCGGGCACCGCGCCGTGAGCGCGGATGGCACCAAGTCGGCCGTCGCGGCCTCGTTGGCGCAAAAAGAAAGCCCCGCCTGAGCGGGGCTCAAGTCGTTCGGAGGAACGTCGAACGTGAGAACCGCACGTGCGGTAACGATCGACGCGAGGGATACTAGCCTCACCGCGGTGCTGGCGATGTGATGGCCGTCACAGAATGTGCTTTTTGCAAGCTGGCCGACTAACGCATTGGTTTTAAAGGCGCCGCAACCTAGCACACGGTGAAAAACAGCATCAGCGGCGTGCCCTGAGCGAGCGCCATCCGCGGCGGTTCAGCCAGTCGACAAAGGCTGGGGAAAGTCGCGTCAACAGCCACAGCGCGCGTGCCGCCGTCCCCACGACCGCGATGCCCTTGTTCTTGCGGATGGCCCGGATTGCCGCTGTCGCGACGGTATCGAGGTCGGTAAACATCCATTCGGGCGGCAGCTTTTCCGCTTCGTG
>DASQXF010000416.1:0-4708 GCA_035639895.1 Xanthobacteraceae bacterium | reverse complement strand
GCCGCGTCGTCGTCCGCAACCAGAATGTTTCCAGCGGGCATTGGCATCCCCTTCAGGCAGCGTCGCCCGGCTCGGCGTCGTTACCCAAGAACATGGGCATCAGCACACGAAAGATGGTCCGTCGCGGTTGCGACTCACATTCGATGATCCCGCCATGATCGCCGATGATCTTGGACACCAGCGCGAGCCCGAGGCCCGATCCACTGGATTTCGTCGTCACGAATGGGTCGAACAGATGCGGCAACAGGTCCTCAGGTACGCCGGGTCCGTTATCCTTGACGCAGAATTCAAGCGGCAGCCCTATGCGCGCCTTGTTGCCCGGAAGCGAGAGGCGCACGCCCGGCCGAAACGCGGTCGAAAGTCCAATCTCCCCGTCGGTCGCGTCCTCGCCGATCGCCTCGGCGGCGTTCTTCACGAGATTGAGGAAGACCTGGATGAGCTGGTCACGATTGCCCAGCACGGGCGGCAGTGAGGGATCGTATTCCTCCACGAACTTGATGTGCCGGGCCACACCCGATTGAGTGAGGCGCTTCACGTGCTCGAGCACGGCGTGGATGTTGACGGGCTCGCGCTCGATCGGCCGTTCGTCGGTAAATACTTCCATGCGATCGACGAGCTTCACGATACGGTCGGCTTCATCGCAGATCAGGCGCGTCAACGTCCGGTCCTCGTCGCCGACCGATTGTTCGAGCAGCTGGGCCGCTCCGCGGATTCCGGACAGCGGATTCTTGATCTCATGCGCGAGCATAGCCGCAAGCGCGATCACTGAGCGGGCGGCGCCGCGATGGGTGAGCTGGCGGTCCATCTTGTCGGCGATCGTGCGTTCCTGCAGCATGATGACGACGTGATCCAGTCGCTCCGGCAACGGAGCCACATACAGGTCGACCAGGCGCTCGCCGGGATTGCGTGGCGTGCCGAGATCCACCTTGTACTCGTTGACCGCAGCACCGCGGCCGCGCACCTGCTCGATGAGCGCGAGCAGCGGGCTCCCGAACGGCACGAGCTCCTGGACCCTATGGCGGCGTAGCAGCGGTAGGGAGGCTTCGAAAAAGGATTCCGCCGCTGCATTGACGTTGGCGATCCGCCCGTCAGCCGCGACCATGATGACCGGATGCGGCAGCGCGTCGAGAACGGCGTCCGCGGTGCCGGACGGAAGCGTCGGCATCGGCTCGTGCCGGCTCATGCGGCCTTCCTTGCGTTGCCGAATTGCTGTGGCCAACAGGGTGATTCCTTGGCAGACGCGACAGCGGCGAAATCGACGTAGGCGTCGGCCAAGTGGCGCCGGACCGCAGCCGGATCGTCAGCCGTGAGCACCCGGGCGCGATGTGCCTTGAGCAGCGACTCGGATGCGCCGGCCGTCTCGGCTGCGGTTTCGAGCGCCCAACCGAGATGCTTGCGCGCATGACGCGCCCCAAGCGCGCACCCATAATGCGAAAGCATCTCCTCGTAGAGCTGAGCGATGATCGCGCGTTGCGCTGCTATGGGCGGTGCCCTTTCGCGCCGACCGAAGGCAAGGCGGCGGCCGATTTGTCCAGGCAGCCACGGGCGGCCACGGGCAGCGCGCCCGACCATCACCGCGTCGGCACCGGAGGCCGCCAGCGCGGCCACGGCATCCGCATAGCTGCAGATGTCGCCGTTCACCGCCACTGGAATTGCGACGCTGTCCTTCACCCGACGAACCGCAGCCCAATCCGCCCTGCCGGTATAGAACTGGCAGCGCGTTCGCCCATGCACGGTGATCAGGCGGACGCCGGCATCTTGGGCGCGACGCGCGAGCCCGGGCGCATTGATGCTGCGATCATCCCACCCGAGCCGCATCTTGAGCGTGACCGGCACCGATACGGCGCCGACCGTTGCCTCGATCAGTGACATGGCGTGGTCGAGGTCGCGCATCAGCGCCGAACCGGAATGCCCGCCGGTCACCTGGCGCGCCGGACAACCCATGTTGATGTCGATGATGGCAGCGCCGCAGGCCTCGGCGATCCGCGCGCCCTCTGCCATCCAGCGTGCCTCGCAGCCGGCCAACTGCACCACGTGCGGGCGCAGCCCCTGCCCTTCGCTGCGCAATCGCGCGTCGGGGCGGCCCTGGGCAAGCGCCGCGCTTGCGGTCATTTCGGAAACAACGAGCCCGGCTCCGAGCCCTGCCACCAGCCGCCGAAACGGGGCATCGGTTATCCCCGACATGGGGGCCAATACGACCGCATTCGGCAAGGTTACGTTGCCGATCTCTACCGGCCGGGGCCGAAAAAATAGTGCCACTGGCGCTACTTAACCTCGTTGCACACGAATTAGGCGACAGATCCCGGCTGCATAGAGTTTAACCAATCTGCCCGGATGTGCAAGTGCTGCAGTGCAAAATATCCCCTATTCGCATCGAGACTGGACGGGGCGTCCGATATGCAGGTTTGCGGCGCGGCCCCGACGCGCTAAGCCATGAGGCGCATCATCTTCGACTGGCAGAGCATGGTCGCTAGCGTTGCAGCCATCGTTGTCGCAGCGGGCCGCGGGCTGCGCGCGGGAGGGAATCTGCCCAAGCAGTACCGCCAGGTTTTCGGCGAGCCGCTCATCCGGCCGAGCCTTGCGACCCTGGCGGGTCATGCCGGCATTTCGCTGGTGCAGCCGGTCATCCATCCCGCTGACGGCGCCTTGTTCAGCGCCGCGACCGCCGGCCTTGCGTTGTTGCCGCCCGTCCACGGGGGAGCATCGCGACAAGGCTCGGTGTGCGCCGGGCTCGAGGCATTGCAGCCGCACGGGCCCGACCTCGTGCTGGTACACGATGCGGCTCGGCCGTTCGCCTCGCACGCGTTGATTACGCGGGCGATTGCCGCCGCGGATGCGAGCGGCGCGGCGGTCCCCGTCGTTGCCGTCGCCGACACGGTCAAAACCGTGGACGCCGCGGGCGGCGTGACCGGTACCATTGACCGCGCGCAACTGCGCATAGCGCAGACGCCGCAGGCCTTCGGCTTTGCCAGCCTGCTCGATGCACATCGCCGGGCGAAGGCCGCGGGCCGCGACGATTTCACCGATGACGCCGCGCTCGCCGAATGGGCGGGCCTCAGGGTCACCACGTTCGAGGGCGAGGTCGAAAACGTCAAGCTCACCACCGACGATGATTTTGTACGCGCCGAGGCCGCCAAGCTCGCGGCGCTGAGCGACGTGCGCACCGGCTTCGGCTTCGACGTCCACCGCTTCGGCGACGGCGATCATGTCATGCTCGGCGGTGTGCGCATCCCGCATCCGCGTGGATTGTCCGGACATTCGGACGCTGATGTCGTTCTTCACGCGCTCGTCGATGCCATCCTCGGTGCGCTCGGCGACGGCGATATCGGTGTTCATTTTCCTCCGACCGATCCGCAGTGGCGCGGCGCCTCATCCGACAAGTTCTTGGCGTTCGCGGCCGAACGCGTGCGTGCGCGCGGCGGGCGCATCGCCCATCTCGACGTCACCGTCGTGTGCGAAGTGCCGCGGATCGGCCCCCATCGCGATGCGATGCGCGCGCGCATCGCCGACATCGCCGGCGTTGCGATCGAGCGCGTCGGCTTAAAAGCGACCACGAGCGAAAAGATGGGCTTTACCGGGCGTGGCGAAGGCATGGCGGCATTCGCCAACGCGACGGTGCGACTGCCGTGGCGGGAGCGGCCGTAATGGCGGCGGAGGAGCTCAAAGAGCGGGCGCGCGCGCTGCTTGATCTCTGTCGCAGCAAAAGGCTCAAGCTCGGCGCCGCGGAGTCCTGCACGGGCGGCCTGCTTGCGGCAACGTTGACCGAAATTCCCGGATCTTCAGACGTGTTCGAACGCGGCTTCGTCACCTACAGCAACGAAGCGAAAGAAACGATGCTCGGAGTTCCGCTGTTGACGTTGAAAAGCCACGGTGCCGTGAGCCGGGAGACTGCCGAAGCCATGGCCCGCGGCGTGCTGGCGCACGCACCTGTCGATCTCGCAGTGTCGATCACGGGCATTGCCGGGCCGGGCGGTGCGGTAGCCGGCAAACCGGTCGGGCTCGTGCATCTCGCCGCTGTGTCGCGCAACGGACGGCTCATCCAGCAGGAACGCAGGTATGGCGACATCGGGCGCGCGCAGGTCCGCCGCGCCAGCGTCTTCGAGGCCCTTACGATGTTGGACGAACTCGCCGAGCAGTCCAAGCCGCCGACCTCGTCAGGGTAACGCGCGGACCGCACAGGAATGAACGTCCGCGTGCCCGCGGACTATGGTCTCACCTTGCATAGACCACATCGGCCCGCCGTTCGAACGCTGCGGCGAAGCGGCGGAACGCGGCGTCGAACATCGCACCCATGAGCAAGGCCAGTGTCCGGCTCTTGAAGTCGTAGGAGATGAAAAATTCCACCTCGCAGGTTCGCTCGCCTCTTGGATGAAACGCCCAGCGGTTTTCCATTCTGCTGAACGGGCCTTGGAGATACTCGACGAGGATCTGCAAGTTGGGCCGGTCGAGCGTGACGCGGCTGGTAAAGGTTTCGCGCACGAACCTGTAGGCAACCGTCATGTCGGCGACGAGGACCTCGACACCCTCCGGCTGGGGAATGCGCTTGCGGATCTTGAGCGAGCGGCACAGCGGCACGAATTCGGGATAGCGCTCCACGTCGGCGACGAGGTCGAACATGTGGGCGGCGGAGTGGCGAACCCGGCGCGAGGTGGAAAATTCCGGCATCAACTGTTCTCGATATTGCAAGGAATTCGCAGGCACCGCCGCC
>DASQXF010000415.1:0-4022 GCA_035639895.1 Xanthobacteraceae bacterium | reverse complement strand
GCGAACGCCTTCACGATGACGCTCGTGCCGGCAAAGGGTGTGAGCACGAGGATCGGGCCAAGCATGGCGCCACCCATGCCGGCCAGCGCGGAAGCGATCACGAAGGTGAGCATGATGAGCTGATTGGGATTGATACCCATGAGCCCCGCCGTCTCGCGATCCTGCGCGACCGCGCGCAGGGCCTTTCCCATCATGGTGAATTTCATGAACGCGTAGAGCAACGCGATGGTCAGCGTGGACACGCCGATGATGATCAGATTCTGCCACGTGATGAACGTGCCGCCCCCGAGCCGGATCACCTCATTGCTGTAGGGACTGTCGAAGGCATAGGGGATTGGCCCGAACCAGAGCAGCATCGCGTTCTGCAGCAGGATCGACACGCCGATGGTCGCGATCAGCGGCAACAGTTCGCTGCCGCGTTCGCGCAGCGGTGCAAAGATGCTTGCGTTGACGAGCCAGCCGAGCGCCGCGCCGACCATAAGCGCGATGCCGATACTGACGAGATAATTGCCGCCGAAGAGGAAGGTGAAGAAGTAGGCCGCGAACGCGCCGATGGTCACGATGTCCGCGTGCGCAAAATTGATCTGGACGAGAACGCCGTAGATGAGGGTGAGCCCCAATGCCACGAGGACATAGAGGCTCCCGAAGACTATCCCATTGATTCCCTGCTGGAGAACGATGGTCAGCATGACCTCTCAGTTCCAGCCGAGCGCCTTCCACGACAGATCCGGCAAAGTCTCCATGTAGTGGATCGTGTCCATCTTGATATTCTGGTTGGTCTTGTCGAATTCGACGCTTCCGGTCACGCCGGAAAAGTCCTTTGTGGTGGCCATGATGTCGCGGATCGATTGCGAGTCCTTGCCGCCGCGGCGAACGACGTCGGCCACGACCAGAATCTGATCGAAGGCGTGTGCATTGATATGCGTCGGCTCTTGATTGTACTTGGCCTTGAACGAGCGGATGAAGTTTTGCACGACTTCGCGCTTGTCGGTCGGGTCGAATTGCACGATGCGGATGTAGCCGAGCGACGCTTTTCCCGCCTTCTGCTCGAAACCGAACGGCAACCAGATCGTGCCGAGCTGGATCGATTGTCCCCCGCCGCCCTTTGTGACGCCGGCCTGGGCGAGCGCTTGGGTGATGCGCAGACCTTGGCCCTCGAGCGTGTAGGTCGGGATCACATCGACCTTGCCGAGACCGGCGATGCGCGTCGCGATTGCGGTAAAGTCGTTCACGTCGCGGCCGAAGCCGATATCCGCGAGGATTTGCCCGCCGAGCGATTTGAACGTATCGCCGAAGACCTTGGCGTTGCCGATTCCGGCATTGGTGTTCTCATAGAGCAGCACCGCCGTGCGCGCGTTGAGGCGCTTGTACGCATTGGTGGCGATGTCCACGCCCTGCATTACCTCGTTCGGCATGATGCGAAACGTCCATGGATTGCCGGGATCGGTGATCTTGATGGAAGAGGATCCGGCGTTGAGCAGCGGCACCTTCGCCTGCTCCATGAGCGGCATGATTGCGAGCGTGGCGTCCGAGCACTCCTCGCCGAGCGTGATGTGAGGCTTGTATTGGTCGAGCAGCCGCTTGGCCGCCTGCGTTGCCGGGAGCGGGCTGCATGCCGAATCCTCGTATTGCACCTCGAAGCGGTAGCCGTTCACTCCGGTCTTGTTGAGCTGCTCGATTGCAAGATCGATGCCCTGCTTGTCCTGGACGCCGAAATAGGATCCGGGACCGGACATGGCGAACAGCCCGCCGATCTTGATGACTTTATCTTGCGCGTTGGCTGCTGTCGCGGCGGCGATCATGGTCGCAGCCACGCCGATGCAGAGAATGGCAGAATGTTTTCGCATGGCCCTCTCCCTCGAAGTTATTGCGTTCATTAAGCCTGAAATCGGGACGCCTGCCAATGTCTTATCATCCTGCGAGCGCAGCGGCAGGAGAGCGGATCGCCTCACGACGAGGAGGGCATATCCACCAAGCAATTGTGTTCGATCGCACCAACTCGTAGCCCGCATGAGCGCAGCGAAATGCGGGGCAGCCTGCGGCGCTAACCCGGATTTCGTCCGCTCATCCGGGCTATGCACGTGCTCCCGCGACGCGGCTGCGCCTACCACACGCAGCGAAAAATTGTGCGGGATTGCCGCATTGCACCGGCCATAGGCAGGCGGCAGAAAATCAGCGATAGTTCGGCAAAGGGCGAGCAGTTCAGGGAGAGCACTCAATGCGGACGTGGCTGATGGCTGCGCTGGCGAGCGTGTTATTGCCTGCGGCGGCGTTCGGGCAAGAGACGAGCTATCCGACCAAACCGGTGACGATCATCGTTCCGGCCGCGCCCGGCGGGGTGACCGACGCGCTCGGGCGCACGTTGGCGCAGCGCTTCACCGACGCTTGGGGCCAGCAGGTGATCGTCGAAAACAAGCCGGGCGCCAACAACCAGATCGCGGCGGAATACGTCACCAAGGCCGCGCCCGATGGCTACACGCTGCTCATTGGGCCGGAGACCACCTTCGTGGTCAATCCGAGCCTTTATTCCAAGCTATCCTATGATCCGGTCAATGGCTTCACGCCCATCTCGGGTCTCGTCACCATCAACCACGCGCTGATCGTCAATCCCGCGCTGCCGGTGCAGAACGTCAAGGAACTGATCGCGCTCGCCAAGCAAAAACCGGGCGAGCTCAATTACGGCACGTTCGGTATCGGATCGAGCGGTCATCTCAACATGGAGCTGTTCCAGGCGCTTTCGGGGGCGAAATTCCAGGCGGTGCACTACAAGGGTGCCACCCCGGCACTCACCGACGTGATGGCGGGACATATCCAGCTCATGTTCATCAGCGTGGGCAGCGCGGTCCCGCAGTGGAAGGCGGACAAAGTCAAGCTCCTCGCGGTCGGGGCCGCAAAGCGCATGGCGCTGCTGCCGGAAGTGCCTACCGTCGCGGAGAGCGGATTGCCCGGCTACGCGGCGGTCTCCTGGTTCGGGCTGTTCGGCCCGCCCGGAATGCCGGCGGAGACCGTCGGCAAGATCAACGCCGAAGTGCGAAAAATTTTCGCCGATCCGGAGATCAAGAAGAACTTCCTCGAGCGGCAGTATTTCGAATCGATCGCCGGCACGCCGGAGCAGCTCACGAAGTACATCAAGGCCGACGAGCCGAAGTGGCGCAAGGTGATCCACGACGCCAAGGTGAAGGGGGAGTGACTGTCCGCGTGTCCCGGGCGCAGCGCGGCACGAAGTGGTGCGCTGCAGACCCGGGACCGTTCCAGTCCGTGGCGGTCCCGGATCAGCGGTGCATCGCTCCGCGCCAACGCGCTTCGCGCTGCACCGCGTCCGGGACACACGAAATCAAATTCCCAGCAGCTTGCGTGCGTTGCCGCCGGCAATCGCGGCGATGGTTGCAGCATCGAAGCCGTCGACCGAGGCGACGTGGCCGATCGGATCATATTCGGCCATGTCGAAGGGATAGTCCGTTCCCATGATGATGTGGTCGGCGCCGTAGAGGCGCACCAGCTCGGCGAGCTGGTGCGGGGTGAATACGACCGTGTCGAAATAGATCTTCTTGAGATAGCTGGTCGGCGGCTGTGGCAGAGCGCCTTGCGCATCTGAGCGCGCGCCCCAGGCGTGATCGATGCGGCCGGAATAGGCGGGCAGATAGCCGCCGCCGTGCACCGCGAGAATCTTCAGTTTGGGGTGACGTTCGAGCACGCCGTCGAAGATCAGGTAATGCAGCGCGATGGTGGTTTCGAACGGATTGCCGATCACGTTGTTGAAGTAAAAGCGCGTCAGGCGTTTCGCGTCGGTGAAGCCGTTGGGATGGATGACGACGAGCGCGCCGAGCGCTTCGGCCTTTTGCCAGAACGGCGCGTAAGCTGGATCGGAAAGTTCGCGCCCTGCCACATTGGTCAAAATCTCCGCGCCCTTCATGCCGAGCGAGGTCATGCAGCGCTCGAGCTCGCGCGCGGCCTCGGCGCCATCGCTGAGCGGCACGGTGCCGAGCGCAACGAAACGGTCCGCCTTGCGCGCCACATATTCC
>DASQXF010000414.1:0-8209 GCA_035639895.1 Xanthobacteraceae bacterium | reverse complement strand
GCACCGACCGGCGCGTATCGTTCGCCGCGGTGGCCCAGGCGGCTTATGTGCCGCACAACTTTCCCCTCGAGACCCTCGAGCCCGGGTTGCAGGAGACTGCGGTCTACGATCCGCCGAGCTTCGCCTTTAGCAACGGCGCCCATGTCTGCGAACTGGAGATCGACCCGGACACCGGCCGCGTCGAGATCGTGGGCTTCTGGGCGGTCGATGACATCGGCACCGTCATCAATCCGATGATCGTCGAAGCCCAGATCCATGGCGGTATCGCCCAAGGCCTTGGTCAGGCGTTGCTGGAACATTGCGTCTATGACGCCGGGGGCCAACCCGTCTGCGGGTCGTTCATGGACTACGCGCTCGCCCGCGCGGACGATCTGCCGTCCTTCGTGACCGAATGCGACGAAAGCCAACCCTGCACCCACAATCCTCTCGGCGCCAAAGGCTGCGGGGAAGCGGGGGCCATCGGCGCGCCGGCGGCCGTCATCGGCGCAGCGCTCGATGCACTCGCTCCCCTCGGCATTACCGATCTCGATATGCCGCTCACATCCGAGCAGGTGTGGCGCAGAATCCGGCAGGTGCAGCAGAAAAGAGCCAAAGAAGCGCGGCAGGAAAGCACGGCGATCTCGACCGCGTGAGCCGCTTGATCGCCGCCCGCCATCTCGTCATGCTCGCAACCGTATAAAGCGGGAGCAACTGCGCGAACGAGGCGACTGGCAGCAAGGGAGTATATCGTGACGCAAGAGCGCATCCGCGAGCTTACCAAAGGCATGCTTCGCAAAAGGCTCTACGTCATCCTCTCCAAAGGCGGCACCGCTCCCGATGCGATCGCCGAGCATTTGCCGCAACACCTCGAATACATGATCGGGCTGGAGAAACAGGGCGTGTTGTTCGCCTCCGGTCCGCTGGCCGAGGCCGACGGTCAAATGCGTGGCGACGGGCTGACCATCGTGCGGGCAGCGAACGCGCAGGCGGCGCGCGAGATCGCCGAAGCCGATCCGTTCGTCGTGCATGGGCTGCGCAGCTTCGAGCTGCGGGAATGGACCGTGATGGAAGGCTCGCTCGGCATCAAGGTCAATTTTTCCGATCAGTCGCTCGAGCTGGCGTAAGCTGCAGGCGCGGTTTTGGTGAAAGGTGAGCGTATGGAGACGGTGGGGCTGGTTGGCGTCGGCAAAATCGGCTGCCGATTGCCGAGAACTTGATCAAGAGCGGCTGGCAAGTACGGAGGTGCGCATGATTCGCGTCAAGAAGATTGCCCACGCGGTCTACGAAATGCCCGATGTCGACAAGCAAACCGAGTATTACACCGAGATAATCGGCCTCACGCCCACCGATAAGAGCAAGGATGCGGTGTATCTTGCATCGACGCTTGACCATCATTCGGTGGTGTTACGCACGGGATCGCAGGCCAAGTGCGTGCGTCTCGGATTTCAGATCGCGCCCGAGGACGACCTCGGCGCGTTCGAGAAACAGGTGCAAGGTCACGGCATCAAGACCCAGCGCTTGAGAGACGCCGAGCCCTCGATCTCGGACATGGTCACCTTCGAGGATCCCAAGGGCACCGTGATGGAGGTCTTCAAACGGGATGCCTTCTCCGGCCAGCGTTTCCCGGCCAAAGGCATCGTTCCGCACAAGCTGGGCCACGTCGCGTTTTACGTCACCGACGTCAAGCGCGTCACCAAATTCTATTGCGACGTGCTCGGCTTTCGCGAATCCGATTGGATGGGAGATTTCTTCTCGTTCCTGCGCTGCGGTCGCGACCACCACACCATCAATCTCATGCAGATCGACGCGAACCGGCATTTCCACACCGCATTCGAGCTGCGCGACTGGGGACACCTGCAAACGGCGTGCGATTTCCTCAGCCTTAATGGCTACAAGCTGATCTGGGGACCCGGGCGGCATGGCATCGGCCACAATCTATTCGCCTATCACCGTGCCCCGAACGGCTTGATCACCGAGCTGTTTGCCGAGCTCGATCAGGTCAACGAGGAATTGGGGTATTTCGAGCCGCGGCCGTGGCACCGCGACCGCCCGCAGAAACCGAAGGTATGGCCCAAAGATCCGTCGGCTGCCAATCTGTGGGGCATCATGCCGCCGGACGAGATGATGAAGTAAGCCTCGCGATCATGGTGCGGCGTCGATACGTTTATCACATTGCCGGTTACGACCCGATTGATGCCGGCGCACAATATCGGCGCTTTACGCGCCAGCTCGACGTTTTCCGGCGCACTTGGAATGTTGAGGCGAACGTGTCCGCCCTTGCGCAGGAACACGAGCCATGGCGCGCATGGTGCACGGTGCGGGCGCACGCCGCGAATTGGCAGGTCGAGGCGGTGCATGAAGCGCTGCTATGGGACGACATCGTATGCGGCGATTTCACCCGGCCGCTGCCGGTGCGGCTGTTCAAGGCGGCGCGAGCCTATCTCGACTACATCGTGACTGGCACGATGTTTCGCTACATCTTCGCGAACCAGCGCTATGCGATCTTCTTTCTGTTTCCGATCTTTTCGGTCGTGGTGTTCGCCTTCGGCGGATGGCTGTTCGGCCGGCTGTTGACCGCGTTCTTTGGTCTTGAAGGAATAGGCGCCGCCGCGCTCGGTGTGCCGGCCGGTGTCGCCGTGTTTCTCGCCCTGTTGCGATGGCCCGGCCGGCGCTGGCGGGTCGAGCAGCTGTTGGACGATTGGATCTGCGCCCACGATTACATTCACGGCCGCCGCCCGGATATCGATGCCAGGCTCGATCGCTTTGCCGAAGTTCTCGTCAGACGTGCCCGCGACAGCGCGCTGGACGAGATCGTGATTGTCGGCCACAGCCTCGGCGCGATGCTGGTGCTGGACGTGATCGTGCGCGCGCTTGCGCGGGATGCCGAGTTCGGCCGGCGCGGGCCGACGGTCTGCGTGCTCACCATCGGCGCGACGATCCCGAAATTCGCGCTGCATCCGCGCGCGCAGGCGATCCGCGGCAAGATCGCCCGTGTCGTTGCCGATCCGTCGATTGCCTGGACCGAATATCAGTCCCGCGCCGATACCATCAGCTTTTACAAGTTCGATCCGGTGTCGCTGAAGCACATTGCCGACGATCGGCTCGACGGCAGGCCGGTGATTCGACGCGTACAGATCCACGACATGCTGCTGCCCGAAACGTTTGCACGCTGTCGGCAGCACGTTCTGCGACTGCACTATCGCTCGGTCATGGCCAACGACAGGCGCGCGCCGTACGACTATTTCCTGATGGTGTGCGGGCCGGCTCCATTTGTGGAGTGGACCACGTCGCCGTTGGGGCTTCTGGATTTCGTCGAGGCGGATGGCACGTTCCGAGACTCTTCGCGGCCGCGTAGCATGATTGCGCAACACTCGTTATGACGCCGCTCGTCGCCAAGGCCATTTGGCTTCTCGGCGTGGTCGGTTGGTTCGTCATTCGCTATCCGCACGGCCGCCGTGCGCGGCGCACGCCGAAACTGCGGCGCACCGATCGCGGCCGCGAGATCGTCCTGATGACGATCTCGACGAGCGGCCTGGGGATCCTTCCCTTTATCTACGTGGTCAGCAATGCGCCGCAGTTTGCCAATTATCCGTTTCGCCCCTGGCAAGCCTGGCTGGGAGCCGCCGTGTTCGCCGCCTCGCTGTGGCTGTTTCATCGAACGCATAAGGACCTCGGGCGCAATTGGTCGGTAACGCTCGAGGTCCGCGAGCAGCACGCTCTGGTGACGACTGGCGTCTATCGCCGCGTGCGCCATCCGATGTATTCGGCGTTCTGGCTGTGGGCGCTGGCGCAGGCGCTGCTGCTGCCGAATTGGATCGCAGGACCGGCCGGCCTCATCGGATTCGGAACGCTGTTCTTTCTGCGCGTCGGCCGCGAGGAGGCGCTGATGATCGAGACCTTCGGCGAGGAGTACCGCCGCTACATGGCCCGGAGCTGGCGCCTCTTGCCCGGCATCTATTAGCGAGCGGCCGCGGAGTGCTGGCACCAGGGCCAACGCGCGAGGCAGCGATAACGAGCGCCCGTGAACGCGCCAGCCCGTTGTGCGGGCGGCGCATGCGCGTGACCGTGGGGGGACGCGACTCACGTTCCGGGCGCTGCCATCAGGGGTATGGCCGGGCAGGCTGCCTGCCTCACGCGTGGGCTTCTGCCTTCGCGGCTTTGAGCGAGCCGGTGAGCTGCTCGATCTTGTGCGCGTGCGCGACCGCTTGGCGAGCGGCATCGCTATGGGTGAACAGTTCGAGCTTCTCGGTCTCGCCCTCGGTCACGGGCGTCATCGCCACGTCGGTGTAGCTATAACGATTCGGGTCCTTCTGAAGGCGCCGGTTGGTGAAGTGGAGCTGGAGCAACAGGCGGAGCGCGCGGGAATATTTCGACATGAAGTCCCACGCGAATTTCGGATAGAACGACCAGATCGGCTCGATCGGCATCCCCGGACGGCGATCCCGTCGGTACTTGCGGCGTAGCAGCCCCCCCTGCAGGGGGTGAACATTTTCGATCGGAACCGAGGAGCAGAACAAGAACACGAAACTGACCAGACGCGACATGCTGCAACTGGTAGCGGCGCCGCGCCGCAGAATCGTTTCCATGTGCTCGGGCGTGTAATACATCTCCCACGCCGAGCGATAGACCTGCTCCCACTCTTCCTTACTCATCTTGGGATGGTGCGAGACGGCGTGCTCCCCGTCATAGAGATTCATGTCCTCGTGCATCCATTCCCCCTTCTGCCATAGGACCTTGTGGTCTTCCGAACCCGGCAGTGGGGTAAGGCAGAAGAATTCGAGTATGTCGAGCGGCAACTCCCTCTGTATGATGGCGATGTCCTCGCGGATCGATTCCGGCGTGTCGAAGGGAAAACCGAGAATATATCCAGCCGTGGTAATCGCCCCTGCGTTTTTCCAGGCGAGCAGCATCGCGCGGTATTCTGTAAGCTTGTTCTGGCGCTTCTTTGCCGCGAGCAGGTTCGCCGCATTGATGCTTTCGAGGCCCACCAGCACGCGGTTCGTACCCGCACGGGCTGCCTTCTCGATGAAATTTGGGATCTTGTGGCACAGGGTGTCGACTTGGACCATCAGCCGGATGTTCATGTTCTCGCGTTCGCGCAGCGCGATGATCCGGTCGAAGATAGCCTCCCAGTCCTTGTTGCGGGCGAGATTGTCGTCGGTGATGAAGAAGTGCCGGATGCCCTGGACGTAATGCTCGCGTATCGTCCGCTCCACGTCGTCCGCTGAACGACGCCGCGATTTCCTGCCCTGGACATTGATGATCGTGCAAAACGAGCACTGAAACGGGCAGCCGCGGCCGGCATCGAAGCTGGCCAAGGCCTGGAAGGTTTTCCGCAAGTGCTCGACGGGGAGGATCGGCGTCGGCTCTGATTCGAGCGAAGGCAGATCTTTGAGGTAGTTGTAGATTGGCTGCAGCGTCCCGTTCGCCGCGTCCTGAAGGATCCGCTCTGTCCGCCCTTCCAGTTCGCCGGCGAACAGGCTCACCCCCATCTCGAGCGCCCGTTTAAGATCGGGCGGCATTTCCGGAAGCATGGCGAGGCAGCCGGACACATGAAATCCGCCGATCATCACCGGCACGCCGGCCGCGCGGAACGGCCTGGCGATATCAACCGCGCGGGGGAACTGATTCGACTGCACGCCGACGAGGGCGACCAAGCCGAACCCGCGGTTGCGGCGAAAGCGGGCGAGCAGTTGCCCGATTTTGACGCGCGTATGGATCTCGTCGATGACCGTGATGTCGATGGCGGTATCGGCTCCCAGCGCCGCGCGCTGCGCCGCGTCGCGGCCGAGGCTGTAGAGAACCGCAAGCGTGTTCGAGGGCACAAATGCCCGCATCCACTGGATCACATAGCCGTCGTCGTCGTAATGCGATGGCTTGATCAGAACGAGCTGGAAGCGCCGCTTTGGACGCGCCAATGCACCCACCATGCCGATAAATCCCAGTCCCCGACGGATCGGAGATGCCACATCAATTGCGGCAACTCTAACATGGCGGTGCGGTGCAAAAAAAGGCCGAACCACCGCAAATTGCACGAAACCACCCGGCAGGCGCGAGGTTCCAAAGCAAAAGCGGAGGCGCAAAGCCTCCGCTCACCTTGCGCCAATCGTTCGGCAGCGAGCGATATTAGTAGCCCGCTGCTGCGTATGCGGAAGCCGCAGGCTTCTGCGCCGAAGCGGAGGGCTTTCCGGAAGCGGCCTGCGCGACTGCCGGGCTCGACATATTACGGCGTCCGCCATTGAGTGCCCTGAGCTGGTTGACCCAGTCCTCGGGGTACAACAGGTGGTTCCCGGGAACCTTCAAGCCCATGTACCGCGCAATGTCCTGAATGAACGCGACACAGTTGTAGGTGGGAGCATTCCACAGCGGCCGTGACGATTGCAGATGCTTGATGTAGGCGAATACCCGCTGGCCCTCCGCTTCGCTCATGTAGACGCGATAGCTCGCCGTCACGTACTCCTCGTCGAGGTCGCCGTAGCTCTTGCCGGTCTCGGACGGGACCGGAATGAGGTGCCCGAGGATGTACGGAACGACGCTCTCGCTCGCCGGGTGGAGGCCCGCGACTTCGATCTGTTTCTGATCGGCGCGTCCGTACCACACGAAGGCATGGCCGTAGCTGGCGGCGGTCCGCGCCCGGAAGTCGACGTAGTAGAGTCCCCTAGTCGCCGTCTGTGGCTTGACGCTGGCCTGCTTGGTGTCCTGCGCACTGGCCGGCTGAACCTGCATCACCGCGGCGATCGCGGCTGCACACAAGCCCAGGGCAAGGCCGCGCGCCCTTGTCCGAGAATCACGCATGGTCCGCTCCCCTAATCATGACTCCACCTCAGCTAACCGCTGAAGCGGCCGGCGCTTCGCGCTATTGGAGACAATGTCCCGTGGGGTGCTCGCGGCAATTCTGCGCGAGCACCCCCTCGGTGACACCGTTAGCCCTTGGTCACCACGGGCTGTGGATATTTGCCGATCGGCGCCTTGCCGACCGGATACTTGCCGATCGGAGCCTTGCCAACCGGAGGCGCCGGAGGCGGCGGCTCCTTGCGCGGCAGATCGGCGGCGGCGGCAGCGCTCAGCATGGCCAAGGATGCAGCCGTAGCGAGTACAATCTTCATCATGACTATTCCCCTTTGTCTGGACAGCGTCGGCTTCGAGAAGCCCCGGATTGGAGCAACCGAAGAGGGACGCCCCCCTCTTCCCATCACCACTTAGCCAGAGCGGTTTCCACCGCTGCACGATTTAACGATGCTCTAACCGAACTCGCGACACAACGAAAAAGCGCTTGTATCACCTGCAGCGCGGGTCCTTTTCGAGAGAGTGTTGCACGAATAGCACGCAGCAGACGGCGGCAAGCCAGTTTTGGACGCCGAGCTAGCGCAAGTACGGTGTTGCGGTGGTCGGCGGACCACTTTTCGCCGCCATTTTGCCGCCTGTGCGCAGCCGCTTTCGATTCGAATTTTCTTCAACTCGTCGCGAATCGAGTAGTCGGCGGCAGCGACCCGCTTGCAATAGGTATCGGGACACGGCGCGGCGGGGACACAACAGACTCAGGACTCACAAACGCGCCACTGGGGCGCGTTCTTTTTCACGCATCCCGGACGTCTGGTCAGCGGGAAACGCGCGCGAGGAGCCCTTGTACTGCCGCGGGCGCGCCGACTCGCATACTTGCTTGCCAATAGAAGCGCGCACGGAGCGCTCCCCTGCCAAAGGGGCGAAGATCACACGACGCACCATTCGTGCATCGCGCACAGCCGCGGGCCATTGGCCGAGGCGAGCCGAGCTCGGCCGGGCGAATCGAAAGCGGAGAGATCTAGACTAGCGCGCCCCATCGGGCAGCGCGCACCCGATCGCAGCGCGCCGCTAAGACGAAGCGGCGGCCGAGCTTGAGCGCGCGCCGCCCAGCCATCGCTCGTGGGTGAGAGGGACCGTCAGCCGCGCATGCAGTCCATCCGCTGTGAAGGATTGCTCCACTTGGCCGTTGAGCTGGCGTTCGATCACCATATTGATCAGCCGCGAGCCGAAACCCGCTCGCCTGCTCCGCCTTGGGGCGGGGCCACGGCCTTCCTTCCAGTCGAGGATAAGGGTGAGGCCTTGCTGCGTGCGCGCGACCGACCAGCTCAGATCGACGCGGCCGGAGGGGACGGAAAGGCTGCCATGCTTGCCGGCGTTGGTCACCAGCTCGTGCACCGCCATGCTCAGCCCAAAGGTCGGATCGGGCTCGAGGAAAACATTCGGTCCG
>DASQXF010000413.1:0-2367 GCA_035639895.1 Xanthobacteraceae bacterium | reverse complement strand
GTCGGCATCGTCGAGGTGATCCGCGAGAGCTATCGCGATCCGACCGACGAGAAGGGGGTCTTCCTCGCGGTCGACGTCAAGGCGGTGAAGCCGTTTGCGAAACCGGTGACGCTTGCGGCCGTCAAGGCCGACGCGCGCCTCAAGGAGATGGCGCTCGCCAAATATCCGCGCCTCTCGGTGCAGCCGGTCACGGCGCAGGAATGGAAAGCCGTGTGCGCGCTGGGCAGCGTGAAGGATTAGCGCAGTTTCACGGTGGCCGGAATCAGCGCGGTTGATGATCAACCGGGCGGCAGGCTCGGTCTGCTCCCTCTCCCACCGAACTCGGGTTTACCCGAGTTGCATTAATCCACTGCGAGGCCGGCGTCCTTGATCAGCTTGCCGTAGCGCGCGTAATCGCTGCGGGTGCGTGCTTCAAATTCCGCGGGTGTGGTGAGGTAAGGCTCGCCGGAACCGGCGGCAGCGAGTTTTTCCACGAAATTCGGCTGCGCGAGGATCGCAATCACTTCACCGCGAAGCCGCTCCACGATCTCCGGCGGCGTGCCGACCGGCGCGAACAGGCCCTGCCAGATCGTCACTTCATAACCGGGATAGACGTCCGCAATCGGCGGCAGCTCGGGCAGAAGCCGCGAGCGCCGCTGCCCGGTGACCGCAAGTCCCTTGAGCTTGCCCGCCTGGATGAGCGGCGCGACCGAGCCGCCGCCGAACATGGCGGAGACATCGCCGGCCATGACGCCGATGGCAGCGGGACCGCCGCCGCGGTAAGGCACATGCACGAGGTCGATGCCGGCCTGCTGCTTGAGCAATTCCATGGCGAGGTGATGCTCGCTGCCGTTGCCGATCGAGGCGTAGAACAAGGGCGGCCTCGCCGCGTGCGCCAATGCGATGAATGCCTGAAAATCCTGCACCGGAAGCGCCGGATTGACCGCGAGGATGAGCTCGTTCGACACGAGACTCGCAACCGGAATGAGTTCTTTGAGCGGATCGATCGCCATCTTGGCGTAGAGGTGCGGATTGATGACGAACAGCCCGCTGGGGCCCAGCAGCAGCGTGTAGCCGTCGGGCGCGGCGCGCGCGGCAAGCTCACCGGCGAGGTTGCCGTTCGAGCCTGGCCGATTCTCGACCACGACCGGTTGCCCCAGGCGCGCGCTCAACGGCTGGCCGAGCGTGCGGGCAATGAGATCGGACGCGCCGCCCGGCGGGAATGACACCAGCAGCCTGATCGGCCGCGTCGGATAGGATTCCGCCAGTGCGGCGGTCGGGAGCATCGCGACGACGGCCGCGAAGGCAAAACGCATCAGGTATGACACGACGATACTCATACGCAGTTTTTTCCTGCGGGTCGGCCCTCTTTGCCTGTCATTTTGCCGCATGGAGGCGCACGCCGGCAACCAAAGTCGAATATTGCCAGACTTGTCGCTCGTCCGGCCAGCATCGCATAATGGCATATACGAGCCCCTCGGGGCGACGGTCCGAACAAGAGAATGATTGCGTACGGTGCTTTCCGGCGCGGTGCTTGGAGGAGGATATGTCCGAGAAAGTCTACGACGTTCCGCCGGAGTGGAAAAAACGCGCCTATATCGACGCGGACAAGTACAAGGAGATGTACGCGCGCTCGCTCAAGGATCCGAACGGCTTCTGGGCCGAACAGGCCAAGCGCCTCCACTGGTACAAGGCGCCGACAAAGATCAAGAACAGCTCATTCGGCCCCGGCAACGTCTCGATCAAATGGTTCGAGGATGGCGTGCTGAACGCCGCCTACAATTGCATCGATCGGCACCTTCCCAAGCGCGCCAACCAGACCGCGATCATTTGGGAGGGCGATGATCCCACCCAGTCCAGGCACATCACCTATCGCGAGCTGCACGACGAGGTCTGCAAGTTCGCCAATATCCTGCGCAACCGCAACGTCAAGAAGGGCGACCGGGTCACGATCTATCTGCCGATGATCCCCGAGGCGGCCTACGCCATGCTCGCCTGCGCGCGCATCGGCGCGATCCATTCGGTGGTGTTCGGCGGTTTCTCGCCGGACTCGCTCGCCGGCCGCATCTCGGACTGCAAATCCAACTTCGTCATCACCGCTGATGAGGGCGTGCGCGGCGGACGCAAGGTTCCGCTCAAGGCCAACGCCGACGCCGCGATCGAGAAAGCAGGCGGCGGCGTCGATCACGTGATCGTGGTGCGCCGCACCGGCGCCCAGGTCGACATGAAACCCGGGCGCGACGTCTGGTACCACGAGGCCGCCAAGGTGGTCACGTCGGAATGTCCATGCGAACACATGAACGCGGAGGACCCGCTGTTCATCCTCTACACCTCGGGTTCGACCGGGCAGCCGAAGGGCGTGCTGCACACGACCGGCGGCTACCACGT
>DASQXF010000412.1:0-3111 GCA_035639895.1 Xanthobacteraceae bacterium | reverse complement strand
GTTTGGGTTGGGGGAAACGATCGTGCGTATTGCGCCCGCGCTCGCTGCCGTGGTTGCCGCGCTGTGCAGCGTGCAGGCCGCGCTTGCTCAGAATTCCCAGTTGCCGCCAGTCCCGTTTTACGATTGGACCGGCGTCTACCTCGGCGCCAACCTCGGATAAGCCTGCTTCCTTGCGGCAACGCGCTGCGCGAGATAGAGGCCGCCGAACAGCAGGAACATCTTCCAGACGTGCCAGGCGCCGATATGCCACTGCACGAACATGATGTAGTCGGTCATCAGCAGCAGGCAGGCGATGGTCGCGTAAAGCCGCGTCGATATCTCGGCGAGGAAGCGATAGGCAAACCAGAACGCCAACAGGCCGACGGTGAACACCGTCACCGCGATCTGCAGCTCGATCGTCCTGATCCCCAGAACATAGAGCAGATAAGCGAATAACCGCGGGCTGGCGCCGGCATGGGTGTAGACGTAAGGGTGGGCGGCGGCATCGTAGGAGAACGATTCGTCGGCAAGGCCCGAGCTGTTGGCGATGCCGTACTCGTACATGTTGCGGGCGTGCCAGAACGCCGAGAAGGATTCGTTGTTATCGAAGGTGTAGGGCAGGAAATTGGAATAGATGAGAACGCCGCCAAAGACGGCGCAGTAGCTCAACAGAACAGCGAGCCAGGTGGCGTCTAGCTGCGCAAGCTTCCTTGCCGCGCCGCGATACCAGTCATGCTCGGCAGATGACGTCGTGGCGAGAGCGACTTCAGTTTGCTGCAATTGCATCCCCGACAGCCGGCCAACTGCGCTCGCTCGCGATAATGGTCGGAGCGCCGGGATTTGAACCCGGGACCCCCAGTCCCCCAGACTGGTGCGCTAACCGGGCTGCGCTACGCTCCGCCAAACCGGGCCACGTCTACGCTGCCGCGGCCCGAGGCGCAAGGGCGAGCCATTGCGCGGGGGACAGTGGTTTGTCGTTGCTGCGTCATAATAGGTTCGATTGGTGAATCAATCCGAAAAAGAGGGAACTTCCGGGCCAGTGATGACGCCGCGGGCGTCAATGCCAATGATCATTGGAGTGGGGCCGCGACATCCAGCGAATGAGCGGCATCGCCGGCAAGACCCAGCCGAGGCCGGCGATCACGTAGTAGATCACCTCGATCATGCCATTGGTCTTGACCACAGCCGATTGCGCGAGCGCCATCGCGAACAGTGCCCAGGCGAGCACCAAGACGATCAGCATGATCGCGCCGATGAGCTTGCGGAGACGGATGGGCATGATCTCGCTTCATTTGCGCAAGCAGGCACCTGATTATATGGTCCGCGCCGCCGCCGGCAAACCAACCCAACGCATGGCCAGTCTTGCTCCTTGTTCCGAAACCCGCCGCCGCGCCATCAGGCTGTGGCTGCTGGCGGTTGCGGCTCTGATGTTCGTGACCGTCGTCGTCGGTGGGGCAACGCGGCTCACCGAATCCGGTCTGTCGATCGTTGAATGGAAACCGGTGACCGGCGTGGTGCCGCCGCTCGATGCGTCCGCTTGGCAGGCCGAATTCGACAAGTACAAAACCATTCCCCAATACCGCGAACGCCACGCGGGGATGAGTCTAGACGAGTTCAAGACCATCTACTGGTGGGAGTGGACGCACCGGGTGCTCGCACGCCTCGTCGGGGCCGCGTTCCTCGTTCCGTTCTTGTGGTTTCTTTGGCGCGGTTGTGTCGAGCCGCCGCTGCGCACACGTTTGTGGACGATTTTCGGTCTCGGTGCCGCGCTCGGGGTAGTAGGCTGGTCGATGGTCGCCTCGGGCCTCTCCGGGCGGGTGACCGTGTCGCAGTATTGGTTGGCGTTCCACTTGACGCTCGCGTGCCTGATCTTCGCCGCCGTCCTGTGGACGGCGCAGGGGCTTCTGCCGCGCCCTGACATAGTCGCGCCGGCGCGCGTTCGCGCCAGCGCGTTGGCGGTTCTCGCCCTCGTGGTCATTCAAATCTATTTGGGCGCGCTCGTCTCCGGGCTGCGCGCGGGTCTCATCTATAACACCTGGCCGCTGATCGATGGGAGCCTGGTGCCGGAAATGGCGCGCCTGTTCTTCCACGCGCCGCTCTGGCGCAATTTTTTCGAGAACACGCTCACAGTGCAGTTCGACCATCGCATGATCGCCTATGTGCTGGAGCTCTTTGTGCTGCTGCACGCCATCGACGTCGCGCGTACGCTGCGGGAAGGGCCCGTGCTCACGGGAGCACTCGCGCTCGCGTCAGTCGTCACCCTCCAGGGGGCGCTCGGGATCGCCACGCTCCTCCATCAGGCCCCGCTCGCGCTCGCGCTGCTACATCAGGCCATGGCGCTCGCGGTGCTCGCGGTCGCTGTCGTTCACACCGAGCATCTCGCGCGTGCACCCGCTCATGCCGAGGCAGTCACGCGTACTACTCCCATGCGTCACCAGGAGCCGGCGACGTGATCGAGCTCACCGAGCGAGACGGCGTGTTGCTGCTGCGCTTGGCCGAAGGCAAGGCCAACGCCATGAGCTTGGAGTTCTGCGACGCGCTGACCGCGCGCTTTGCGGCCCTGTCGCGCGAGCGCGCCGTCGTGCTGACCGGAACTGGGCACATATTTTCCGCAGGGGTCGACCTTAAACGCCTTGTCGAGGGCGGTGCCGCGTATGTCCGCAAATTTCTTCCCGCGCTGAGCACGATGCTCGCTACGGTCTTTTCCCATCCAGCACCGGTCGTGGCCGCGATCAACGGCCATGCCATCGCCGGCGGTTGCGTACTCGCGTGCGCCGGCGACAGGCGGCTGATGCTGCGCGATGGCGGCCGCATCGGCGTGACCGAGCTTCTCGTCGGCGTTCCGTTCCCGCCCGTCGCCATGGAGATCATGCGTTGTGCGACGGCGCCGCAATTTCTCGCGGATGCGATTTTCAGCGGCGCGACCTACATGCCGTCCGAGGCGGCCGAGCGCGGCTGGGTCAATGACGTCATCGAAGAGGAACGAGCGCTTCTCGATCGCGCTATTGCTGCCGCTGGAGCGCTCGCCGCCTTGCCGCCCGCCGCATTCGCTTTGACCAAGCGGCAGACGCGCCAGCAAGCGCTCGCGCGATCGGTCAGCGGTGCCGATGTCACCGATGCCGAAGTCGAGCA
>DASQXF010000411.1:0-5333 GCA_035639895.1 Xanthobacteraceae bacterium | reverse complement strand
GGATCGGCCCGGTCGATGGCAGCTGCATCGCGCAAGATGGTGCGCACCTCGTCCTCCATCGACCGGCCGTTGCGCGCCGCGCGTAGCCGCAAGCAGCGCTTCAGCTCGTCATTAAGTTGGCGAATGGTGATGCTGGCCATGGACGCCGGATACCATATGATTGCAATGCAATCAATGCAATCACCCTGTATACAGCAGGCCGAGGCGCTCGAAATGGATCGCGAGCAGACAGGCCAAATAGTCGTAGGTCTCGTCGTTCTCGTATGCCGCGAGAGGCATCATCACTTGGGAATACACCCGTTCGCTATGCGGCCAATTAAGGCTCATGGCCCATAAGGGAGGAGATGTGAGACCGATGATCCAACTTCCGCGGTCAACGTCGAATTCAATAGTCAGTACAAGGTCTCCAAACTCATGTGTTTCACCAGCCAGGAGAGAATATCGCAACACGGCCAATCCTTCGGCATTATCCCCGTAGGCGATGACGCTCGATAGCGCCGCCATTTCTCAATTGGCGAAGCGGTGCACGCCGACGCACATCAACGAAGCAGCAAATAGATCAGCCATGCGAGGAGCAGCGCGACCGCCCACAGCGCGGCCGCGGTCCAACGGTTCTGCCGCGCCTGGGCGCGGCCGATATCGGCGGCCGTCTGCGGCGCCAGCACCAGGCCGTCGCGAGTGATGGCGTCGATCTGTTCCGCGAGCACGGCGCCGCGCGACAGCAGTTGCGGCACATCGCCGAGCGCGCGGCCGACTTCAATTGCGCCCTCCGCGGCGTCTTCGATCCTGCCGACGGGACCGAGATTGCGCTCGATCCATTCGCGCACCACCGGTTCGGCCACCGCCCACATGTCGAGCTTGGGATCGAGCGAGCGCGCGACCCCTTCGACAACGACCATAGTTTTTTGCAGTAGCAGAAGCTCCGGCCGGGTGCGCATGTCGAACAGGCCGGTGACCTCGAACAGCAGCGCGAACAGCTTTGCCATCGAGATCTCTTCTGCGGTGCGATTATGGATCGGCTCGCCGATGGCGCGGATCGCCTGCGCAAAGCCCTCCACCGAATGATGCCGCGGCACGTAGCCGGCCTCGAAATGCACCTCGGCGGTGCGATAATAATTGCGGGTGATGAAGCCGAGCAGAATCTCGGCGAGGAAGCGCCGCTCCTTCGGGCCAAGCCGCCCCATGATACCGAAATCGACTGCCACCAGTTCGCCGGCGTCGTCGACGAACAGATTGCCGGGATGCATGTCGGCGTGGAAAAAGCCGTCGCGCAGCGCGTGGCGCAAGAAGGTTTGAATCACCGCGCGGGCCAAATCCTTGAGATCGAATCCCTTGGCTTCAAGGCGGGTGCGGTCCGAAAGCGGCGTCGCCTCGATCCATTCGAGCGTGAGCACGTCGCGCGCGGTGCGGTCCCAGTCGACCTCAGGCACGCGGAAATCGGGATCGTTCCTGGTGTTCTCCGCCATCTCCGAGAGTGCGGCGGCCTCGAAGCGCAGATCCATCTCGATCGCAACCGACCGGCGCAGGGTTTCAACCACCTCCACGAGCCGCAGCCGTCGCGCTTCCGCTGACATCTTCTCGGCATTGCGCGCCGCAAATGTGAAGGCGTCGAGATCGGACTTGAACCGCCGCTCGATTCCCGGCCGCAGCACTTTCACCGCCACCGCGCGGGGACCGCGTGCGCTTGCGACCGTGGCGCGATGTACCTGCGCGATGGAAGCGGCCGCCACCGCAGGGCCGAACGACGCGAACAGGGTGGAAAGCGGCTTGCCCAAGGCGGCCTCGACGGCACGTTCCGCCTCAGCTTGGGCGAATGGCGGCATCTTGTCCTGTAGCATCTCGAGGTCGCGCGCCAACGGCACGCCGACCACGTCCGGCCGCGTCGCCAGGAATTGGCCGAGCTTGACGTAGGTGGGGCCCAGCCGGGTGAGCGCGGCCGCGATGCGATTCGCCGCTACGCGGCTCGCCGGCCGCTCGATAAGCCGCGCCAGGCGCACCGCCGCGCGCGCGCCCGGGGGCAGAAGCGCCGTGTCGATCCCGGCGAACACACCCTCGCGCGCGAAGACAAAGCCGGCATGGCCGAGACGGACGAGGTGGGCCGGACCTGCAATCACAATCGCCAGCCCGCATGCAGCGCGACGATGCCTCCGCTCATGCGCTGGAATGACACGCGGGCAAAGCCGGCTGCCCGCATCATGTCGGCGAAGGCGTCGGCGCGCGGGAAGCGACGAATCGATTCGACGAGATATCGGTACGCCTCGGCGTCGCCGGCGACGGCGCGCCCGAGCGCCGGGATCACATTGAATGAGTAGAATTCGTAAAGCGCATCCAGGCCGGGCACGTCGACGGTCGAGAATTCCAGGCACAGGAAGCGGCCGCCGATCCGCAGCACGCGGTGCGCTTCGGCGAGCGCTGCTTCGATGCGCGGCACATTGCGAATACCGAAGGCGATGGTGACGGCATCGTAGCTGCGGTCGGCAAACGGCAGCGCCTCGGCATTGCCCTCGACGAAGCCGATGGCGTCGTCGAGGCCGCGCTCGGCGGCGCGCGCGCGCCCGATGGCGAGCATGTCGGCATTGATGTCGACGACGGTCGCACGCGCGCTGCTGCTTCCCGCTTCGATGACGCGGAACGCAATATCGCCGGTGCCAGCGGCGAGATCGAGCAGCGCAAACGCCGGCGCCTTTGTCGGCGTCTCTCGAGGTGGCCGCCCTCGCGGCGGATTCACCGCCGTGACGAGCGCGTCCTTCCACGCGCGGTGCAGCCCGCCCGACATCAGGTCGTTCATCAGGTCATAACGGCGTGCCACGCTGTGGAAAACGTCGTCGACGAGTCCCTGCTTGCGCTCGAGTGGCACCTCGCGAAAGCCGAAGTGGGTATGGTCGCGCGGGAGCGTCATGGCAGTCCTTTGCCGCAGGACCATAGCGCGGCAGCATGTAGGACGCTATGTGTCGGGCAGGAGCTGGTTAACCATGCCCGAACTGCCCGAAGTCGAGACTGTGCGTCGCGGTCTTCAGCCGGTGATGGAGGGCGCGCGCTTTAACAAAGTCGTCGCCCACCGCGGCGACCTGCGCTGGCCGCTGGCCAAAGATTTCGTGGCCCGGCTCGAAGGCAAAACAGTCAAGGGGCTCGGCCGGCGCGCCAAATATCTGCTCGCCGATCTTTCCTCCGACGAGGTGCTGGTGATGCATCTCGGAATGTCGGGTTCGTTTCGCGTGGCGAGGGGGCGCGGCAAGGCGACCCCTGGTCGCTACTACCACGACCGCGCGAAGAACGCCGCTCACGATCACGTCGTGTTCCACATGTCGTCGGGCGCGCGCATTTCGTTCAACGATCCGCGCCGCTTCGGCATGATGAAGCTCGTTCCGCGCTCGGAACTCGACCACGAGCCGCTGTTGCGCGCGCTCGGCCCCGAACCGCTGGGCAACGCATTCGACGCGGAGATGCTTGCGCGCGCGTGCAAAGGCAGAAAGACCTCGCTCAAGGCGGCGGTGTCGGATCAGAGGGTCGTCGCCGGGCTCGGGAATATCTATGTCTGCGAGGCGCTTCACCGCGCAAGGCTCTCGCCCAAGCGGCGCGCGTCGACGATCGCGAGCAAGGCCGGTGTGCCGAACGAGCGCGCGCATAGACTGGTCGATGCCATCAAGGCCGTGCTCGCGGAGGCGATCGCGGCCGGCGGCTCGTCGCTGCGCGACCACCGCCGCACCGATGGCGAGCTCGGTGACTTCCAGCACGATTTCCGCGTCTATGATCGCGCCGGGAAACCCTGCCCGACGCCGGGCTGCAATGGCACGATCAGGCGGATGGTGCAGGCCGGCAGATCGACGTTCTTCTGCCCGGTCTGTCAGCGCTAGTCTTGACGAGGGGCTGACCGACGGGGTGATGGCCATGAGGGGCGCAAGGACATGGCCTTTCCGCGCGCGAAGCGCCATGACAGCATGGCCTGTCTGAACGCGAGCCAAGGACAGCTATGAACACTGAAACCATCATTGTCGAACGACGCGGCCGCGTCGGCATCGTCCGTCTCAATCGCCCGCAGGCCCTGAACGCGCTCAACGTCCAGCTGATGGGCGAGTTTCTCGGCGCGGTCGAGGCCTTCGACGCGGATGCCGGCGTCGGCTGCATTCTCATCACCGGCTCCGACAAGGCGTTTGCCGCCGGTGCCGACATCAAGGAGATGGCGGACAAGACCTACATCGACATTTTCCGCGCCGACTATACCGCCGACTACGAGCGGCTCACGCGCGTGCGCAAACCGGTCATTGCCGCTGTGGCCGGCTTCGCGCTGGGTGGCGGCTGCGAGCTCGCCATGATGTGCGATTTCATCATCGCCGCCGACACTGCCAAATTCGGCCAACCCGAAATCAAGCTCGGCATCATTCCCGGCATCGGCGGCACGCAGCGGCTTACCCGCGCCGTCGGCAAGGCGAAGGCCATGGACCTGATCTTGACCGGACGCATGATGGATGCGGCCGAGGCTGAGCGCTCGGGCCTAGTCGCACGCGTCGTCCCGGCGGCGAGCCTGATGGAGGAGGCAATGAAGGTCGCCGAGACGATTGCCGCGCTGTCGCAGCCGTCGCTGCTCGCGGCAAAGGAGGCGGTCAACCGCAGCTTCGAGACGCCGCTCGCCGAAGGCGTGCGATTCGAACGGCGCGTGTTCCACGCGTTGTTCGCGACCAAGGATCGCAAGGAGGGCATGACTGCCTTCATCGAGAAACGCCCGCCGCGGTTCACAAATGAATGACGCCGGCCGGCCATCCCTGCGCTCCACCGGGTGTTCGGTGCGCGATCGCGAGGAGATGTTGCGCGATCAGCTCGCGCAAACTTGATCGCGACCAGGCGCCGATCGCATAAGCTTAGCCGGCATTGCCAAGCCGCCGCTTGCGCCGGTAATGGCCGCGAACCGTCGAGGAATCAGCGATGCTGAGCCCGGAAGAGCTTGAACGCTATGCCCGCCATATCGTGCTGCACGAGATCGGCGGACCGGGTCAGGCTGCGCTCAAGCGCGCGCGCGTGTTGGTCATCGGCGCCGGCGGGTTAGGCGCGCCGGCGCTGCTCTATCTGGCTGCGGCCGGCGTCGGTGCGCTCGGCGTCATCGACGATGACGCGGTGGCGCTGTCTAACCTGCAGCGCCAGGTGATCCACGGCACCCCCGAAATCGGCGAGGCTAAGGTGGAGAGCGCGGCGGCCGCGATCCGCCGCCTCAATCCGCACGTGAAGGTGGAGACCCGCGCGGCACGACTGATCGCGGCCAACGCGCTTGCGCTGATCGACGGCTACGACATCGTTGCCGACGGCTCCGATAATTTTGCCACGCGCTATCTGGTATCGGA
>DASQXF010000410.1:0-4598 GCA_035639895.1 Xanthobacteraceae bacterium | reverse complement strand
ACGCTCTCGCGCGATGTCGACGGCACCCGGCTTACCAAGGAAGGGCTCGCGCTGACCGGCGCCACGGTCAATCTCAAGCGCGGCTCGCTGTCGACTATCGTGCTCGAAATGGGTGGTTCTTCCGACTTGTGCGCGCAGCTTGCGCCGGGAGAGCCGATCGTCCTCATGGGCCCGACCGGGCATCCGACGGAAACGCCGGGCGGCGAAAGCGTGCTGCTGATCGGCGGCGGCCTTGGCAATGCGGTTTTGTTCTCGATCGGGCAGGCGCTGCGCAAAAACGGCAGCCGCGTGCTCTATTTCGCCGGCTACAAGCGCGCGGTCGACCGTTACAAGGTCGACGAGATCGAGCGCGCGGCCGATGCCATCGTGTGGTGCTGCGACGAGGCGCCAGGCTTTCGCGCCGAACGGGCGCAGGACAAAGCCTTCGTCGGCAACATCGTGACCGCGCTCGACGCTTATGCATCCGGCGCGCTCGGGGAGGCGCCGATCCCGCTCGGCGACATCGATCGGGTGATCGCGATCGGCTCCGACGGCATGATGGCGGCGGTCTCACGGGCGCGGCAGGGAATGCTCGCGCAGCATCTCAAGCCCGGGCACAAGGCAATCGCCTCCATCAACTCGCCGATGCAGTGCATGATGAAAGAAATCTGCGCCCAGTGCCTGCAGGTGCATCGCGATCCCGCAACCGGCGTCGAGAGCGTGGTGTTCTCCTGCTTCGATCAGGACCAGGATCTCGACAGCGTCGACTTCGACAATTTGCGCGCGCGGCTTAACCAGAATGGCGTGCAGGAGAAGCTCACGCGGCTGTGGATCGACCGCTCGCTGCGGCATCTGGGATTGCGGCAAGCGGCGGAGTAGCCTTCCTCGCCCGCTTCGCGGACCGCGAGGGAAGCGAGATCGCGGGGCGCCAAGTGCTCTGACCGACCATTTGCGAGATCCATGCTGCAGGCACCCGCCGTCACGCAGACCCTGGCTCGGTTTGCCGTCCAAACCCGCTGGGAGGACGTGCCGGCGGCTGCGCGTCATGAGGCCAAGCGTGCATTGCTGAATTTCTTTGCCGTTGCGCTCGCCGGCTGCCGCGCTCGCCCGGTGGAGATTGCGGCGAAATCGCTGGCTGAATTTTCGGGCCGCAGCCAAGCGACCGTGATCGGCCGCCGCGAGCGCACGGACGCGCTGAGCGCGGCCTTTCTCAACGCGGCCGCCGCCAACGTCATGGATTTTTGCGACACGCATGTTCCGACGGTGATCCATCCGACTGCCTCGGTCGCGGCAGCGCTGTTCGCGCTGGCTGAGCTGCGCCGCGTGCGCGGCGTCGAGCTATTGCTGGCGTTCGTTCTCGGCGTCGAGATCGAATGCCGCATCGGCCGCGCCATTTCGCCCGGCCACTACGCCAAGGGCTGGCACATCACCTCAACATGCGGCGTGTTCGGCGCGGCAATCGGCGCCGGCAAGCTCATGCGCCTCGACGAACCCCGCATGATCTGGGCGCTCGCGGGCGCGGCGACCCAGGCTTGCGGACTCTGCGAATGTCTGGGCTGGCCGGCCAAGAGCATCGGTGTCGGCAACAGCGCGCGCAACGGCCTGTGGTCGGCGCTCCTCGCCGAGCGCGGATTCGAAGGGCCGCCCGAGCCGATCGCCGGCGTACAAGGCTTTCTCAGCGCGATGGCCGAGCCGCCGAATTGGCCCGCCTTGACCGAAGGTTTGGGCGAGACGTGGGAGATCGAACGAAATTCGATCAAGCCTTATCCCTGCGGCTTCGTGATCCATCCCGTCCTCGATTGCGTGCTCGACTGGCGGCGCGATCATCCGCGCGAGTCGATCGAAAGGGTGATCGTGCGCGGCCATCCGCTTCTGAGCGACCGCACCGACCGGCCCGACGTTGCGACCGGGAGCGAGTCGCAGGTGAGCGTGCAGCACGCGGTGGCTGCCGCGCTCGTAACCGGCAAGGCCGGGCTCGATCAATTCAGCGACGCGTGCGTGCGCGATCCCGCGGTGCTTGCGCTACGCCGCAAAGTCGAGGTGATCCGCGACCCGGCGATCGCGACGGTCGCCGCAGCGGTCGAGCTGTGGACGAGCGACGGGACCAAGCACAGCCTCTCGACATCGGCCGCGCGCGGAAGCCCGGCAAATCCGATGCGCGATGAAGAAATCGAAGACAAGCTGCGTACGATCGCCGCCGGATGCGGCCCGAGCTACGACGCCACGCCGCTCATCGAAGCTGTCTGGACGTTGGAGAAAAGCGCAGACGTCTCAGACCTGCCCGCGCTCACGGTCTTGCCTGGCTGACACCCCACGCAAATCCAGCACGTTGGTTCGCGCGGCCTTGGGCCAGAACTGACGTTACCTGCCCGGGAACTGAAAGAGCGAGCGCGGCGTTCTGCCTGGGACATTCGAAACTGTTTACCGGCCCAGGGACCAGGGAGGTTCGGCCATGAAACAGATTTTCGACCAGTTTCTGGAACTCCTCCAGCAGGGCATTGCCGCGATCTTCCGATTTATTCAGCTCGTTTGGGCATGGTCGATCGACCAGATCGACAAGATGATGCAAGCGCCGTGGCAGAATTGGCCGCTTTGGAAACAGATCCTGCTCATCATTGTCATCGCTGCCGTGATTTCCGCCTTGTTCATCGCCGCCAAGCAGCTCTGGGTGGCGGGCGTACGCGTCGTGGCTGCTTTGGCCGGCTTCGTCGGCGCTTTGATCGTCACCCTTCCCGCAATATTGATCGCCGGGGTCATCGCGCTAGCAGGCCTGTGGGTCATCAATAACTCGTCATCATTGCCCATCCTCACAGGGTTGGAGCGCAGTCACACCGGATCATCGGACGACAGCGCCAAACGGCAATCGGGCGAGACGGCCGCGCAGGGCGCAAGTGAGACGACAGGTAGCAGGCAATAGCGCGTAGGGCATGCTGTATGCCCGGATCATCCGCGTTGGTTGCGAGATGTCCGTTATTGGTCCGCGCTACTCCTCATTGCTGAAGTGCCGGTGCAGTGCCGCGAACGGTCGAGACGGCCGATATCGTGGCATCACATTTCCTTCGCCATCTCGCGCAGCTTGAACTTCTGGATCTTCCCGGTCGAGGTGCGCGGCAGTTCGGTGAACACCACGTGGCGGGGGCATTTATAGCTCGCGAGATTCGTGCGGCACCAGGCGATGAGATCGTCGATCGTCGCCTTCTCCCCGGGCTTGAGCTCGATGAAGGCGCAAGGGGTCTCGCCCCACTTCTCGTCAGGCTTGGCCACGACCGCTGCAGCGCCGACGGCGGGATGCTTGTAAAGCGCGTCCTCCACCTCGATCGACGAGATGTTCTCGCCGCCGGAGATGATGATGTCCTTGGAACGGTCCTTGAGCTGGATATAGCCGTCGCGATGGATGACGCCGATATCGCCTGAATGAAACCAACCGCCGGCGAAGGCCTTCTCGGTCGCGGACTTGTTCTTGAGATAGCCCTTCATCACCACGTTGCCGCGGAACATCACCTCGCCCAAGGTCTCGCCGTCCCACGGCACCGGCTTGAGCGTGTCGGGGTCGCGCACGTCGAGCGCCTCGAGCGGGACGTAACGCACGCCCTGGCGCGCTTTTTTCGCGGCCTGCTCGGCGGGGGAGAGCGCGTCCCAGCCGGCGCGCCATTCGTTGACGGTGGCCGGACCGTACGTCTCGGTCAAGCCGTAGAGGTGGGTGACGTTGAAGCCCGCGGCCTTCATTGCCGCCAGCACAGCTTCGGGGGGCGGCGCCGCCGCGGTGAAGAACTCGACGACGTGCGGCAGCGGCTTTTTCTCTTCGGGGGGCGCGTTGAGCAGCGTCGCCATCACGATCGGTGCACCACAGAGATGCGTGACCTTGTGCCGAGCAATGGCGTCGTACATCGCCGGCGCGCGCACCTGGCGCAGGCACACATGCGTGCCGCCGACCACGGAGAGAGTCCAGGGAAAGCACCAGCCGTTGCAATGGAACATGGGCAGCGTCCAGAGATAGACGCAGTGCTTACCCATGCTGCCGGTGAGCACGTTCCCGACCGCGAGCAGATAGGCGCCGCGGTGGTGATAGACCACGCCCTTGGGATCGCCGGTGGTGCCGGAGGTGTAGTTGAGCGCGATGGCGTCCCATTCGTCCTCGGGCATTTTCCATGCGAAATCGGCGTCACCTCCCGCGATGAACTCCTCGTAATCGATCGCGCCCACCCGATCGCCCGCGCCCGTGAATTCGGGGTCGTCGTAATCGATGACCAGCGGCTTGACCTTGGCAAGCGCGAGCGCCTCCTTCGCGAGCTTGGAGAACTCGCGGTCGGTGATGAGCACCTTGGCTTCCGCGTGGTCGAGCTGGAACGCGACGATGGGAGCGTCGAGCCGCGTGTTGATGGTGTTGAGCACGGCGGCGGCCATGGGCACGCCGTAGTGACATTCGAGCATCGCCGGCGTGTTGGCGAGCAGTGCCGAGATCGTATCGCCGCGTTTGATGCCGCGCTTGGCCAACGATGACGCGAGGCGCCGCGAGCGCGCGTAGAAGTCGGCGTAACTGCGCCGCAAGTCCCCATGAATGATCGCGGTGTGGTCGGGAAAGACGGCGGCCGAGCGCTCCAGGAACGAGAGCGGGGTGA
>DASQXF010000409.1:0-7259 GCA_035639895.1 Xanthobacteraceae bacterium | reverse complement strand
GTTCATGGAGCAGGACCCGCACACACCTTCCCGACAGGAGCGGCGGAAGGTCAGCGTGGGATCGACGCTGTTCTTGATCCAGATGAGCGCATCGAGAACCATCGGTCCGCAATCACCGCAGTCGACGTAGTAGGTGTCCATGCGCGGATTTTTGCCGTCGTCCGGATTCCAGCGGTAGATGCGGTATTCGCGCACGTCGTGCGCGCCGGTGGGATATGCCCAGGTCTTGCCCTCGGTGACCTTGGAATTTTTCGGCAGCGTGAATTGGACCATGTCGCCCCTCTAATACACGCGCTTCCTAGGCTCGATGTACGACACTTCGTTCGTGAGCGTGTAGGCGTGCACCGGGCGGTAATTGATGGTCACCTTGCCGCTGGCATCGAGCCAGGCCAGGGTGTGCTTCATCCAATTTTTGTCATCGCGCTCGGGAAAGTCCTCGCGCGCGTGCGCTCCGCGACTTTCGGTGCGGTTCTTCGCAGAATCCATGGTGACGACCGCCTGCGCGACCAGGTTGTCGAGCTCGAGCGTCTCGATCAGATCGGAGTTCCAGATCAGCGAGCGGTCCGTGACCTTGATGTCGGCGACGCCGCCATAAACCTCATGGATGAGCTTGTGGCCTTCTTCCAGAATCTCGGCAGTGCGGAATACGGCGCAATTGTTCTGCATCACCTTCTGCATTTTCAGCCGCAGCTGCGCGGTTGGCGTCGCACCCGCGGCGTGGCGGAACCGATCGAGGCGCGCGAGCGCGCGGTCGGCGGAGTCCTTGGGCAGATCGGGATGGCTTTCGCCTCGGCGCACAACTTCGGCGCAACGCAAAGCCGCCGCGCGGCCGAACACCACAAGATCGATGAGCGAATTCGAGCCCAGCCGATTTGCGCCGTGAACGGATACGCAGGCTGCCTCCCCGAGCGACATCAGGCCAGGAACCACGAAGTCGTCGTCGCCGTTCTTCTTGGTCAGCGCCTCGCCATGATAGTTCGTGGCGATCCCGCCCATGTTGTAGTGCACGGTCGGCACGATCGGGATCGGGTCGGTGGTAACGTCGACCCCGGCAAAAATACGTGCGGATTCGGAAATGCCGGGCAGCCGCTCGTGCAATACTTCCGGATCGAGATGATCGAGGTGAAGGTAGATGTGGTCCTTGAGCTTTCCGACGCCGCGGCCCTCGCGGATCTCGATGGTCATCGCGCGCGACACGACGTCACGCGAGGCGAGATCCTTGGCGGACGGCGCATAGCGCTCCATGAAGCGATCGCCTTCCGAATTGACGAGGTAGGCGCCCTCCCCGCGGGCGCCCTCGGTGATCAGGCAGCCGGCGCCGTAGATGCCGGTCGGATGGAACTGCACGAATTCCATGTCCTGCAGCGGCAGGCCGGCTCGCAGCACCATCGCGTTGCCGTCGCCTGTACAGGTGTGCGCGGATGTACAGGAGAAGTAGGCGCGCCCATAGCCGCCGGTGGCGAGGATCGTCACGTGGGCGCTGAAACGGTGGATCGAGCCGTCGTCGAGCTTGATCGCGACGACGCCACGGCAGCGGCCCTCGTCGTCCATGATCAGATCGATGGCAAAGAATTCGATGAAGAATTCGGCGGCGTGGCGCAGGGCCTGGCCGTACATGGTATGCAGCATGGCGTGCCCGGTGCGGTCGGCCGCGGCACAAGTGCGCTGCGCCGTGCCCTTTCCGTAATGTGTGGTCATGCCGCCGAAGGGACGCTGATAGATCTTGCCGTCCTCGCGCCGCGAGAACGGCAGGCCCCAATGTTCCAGTTCGTAAACCGCCTCCGGCGCATTGCGGCACATGTACTCGATCGCGTCCTGGTCGCCGAGCCAGTCCGCACCCTTGACGGTGTCGTACATGTGCCAGCGCCAGTCGTCCTCGCCCATATTACCGAGCGCGGCGGCAATCCCGCCTTGCGCCGCGACGGTGTGCGAGCGGGTCGGAAACACCTTGGTGATGCAGGCGGTCTTGAGGCCCGCTTCGCTGCAGCCGACCACCGCGCGCAAGCCGGCTCCGCCGGCGCCGACCACGACCACATCGTAACTGTGATCCTCGATGGGATAGGCGTGACCGTTGATGGCCGGTCCCTTGCCGTTTGATCCGCCGTCGCTAACCACCGGTCACACCTTGAAGCTGAGCGTGAGTATGGCGAAGGCCGAGGCGAGCCCCACCGCAACGGCGAAGAAGGTGTTCGCAACCAGCATGACGAGCTTCCTCGCCTCGTCGTGCACGTAGTCTTCGATGATGACCTGCATGCCGATGCGCATGTGCGTCGTCACGGAGATGATGAACAGCAGCATGATCACGGCGATGAGCGGCGAGCCGAGTATCTGCACCACCGCGGCGTGATTGCGCCCGAGCAGCGCCACTACGATGAGGACGAAAGCGATGGTGAGCGGCACGTTGGCCACGGCAGTGAGTCGCTGACGCCAGAAGTGCTCGGTACCGGATTTCGCAGGTCCGAGGCCACGCACGTGCTTGAGCGGCGTGCTCATGTCTCCGAACGCCATCAGCGCGGCCCTCCTATGAACAGATAACCGACGATCCAGATCAGGACGGTCAGGCTGATGGAACCGACCAAAGTCGCCATGGCCAACCATTCGCGCTCATGGGGGCCGAAGCCCCGCCCGGTGTCCCAAATCAGGTGTCGGATGCCGCCCAGCATGTGATGTATGAGCGCCCAGGTATAGCCGAACAGAATCAAGCGGCCGAAGAATGAATTCATGAACGAGCCGATGCCGGCATAAGGCTTGGGACCTGATGCCGCCGCGAGCAGCCACCACACCACCAGCAACGTGCCGAAATAGAGGGCAGCACCAGTGATGCGATGCACGATGGACATCATCATCGTCAGCATCGGCCTGTAGATGAAGAGATGGGGGGAGAGCGGCCGCTCAGCGGGTGCCTTGGTTTCGGCCATTGCCTTCTCCGTCCTCGCCCGCCGCGTTCGTAACTAAAGTCGCCTCACACGGCAATGCGCCGCGTTCGGGGATGTTCTTTCGTCAATGACGAATATGATCCCCAGACACTTGGCGGACAATAGGTATCTCGCGTAGCTTTCCTTCGTCGAATTCGAAGGGAACCCGCGGTCGCCCACAGCCAGCCCATGCGTTTCGACCTCACCGATCTCAGTCTATTCCGCCACGTGGTCGAGGCCGGGAGCATTACGGGCGGCGCTGAGCGCGCACATCTTGCGCTGGCTGCAGCCAGCACGCGCATTCGCAACATGGAGGAGGCGCTGGGCGCGGCCTTGCTCGTGCGCGGGCGGCAAGGCGTGACGCCGACCCAGGCTGGCCGCACGTTATTGCAACATGCGCGCGCGATATTGCGTCAAGCCGAGCGGCTCCGCGAGGACCTCGGGGTCTATGCCGGCGGGCTTGCCGGTCAAGTGAGGGTGCTTTGCAATACTAACGCGCTGACGGAATTCCTGCCTGAAGCGCTGAGCTCGTTCCTCTCTACACACCCCAATGTCAGCGTCGACCTCGAGGAGCGGCTGAGCGACGAGATCGTAGGTCTGATCGCCGAGGGCGTCGCCGACCTCGGCATCGTCGCTGCCACCGTCGATACGAGCGCGCTGCAGACCTATCCCTTCCGCAAAGATCGTTTCGTGCTGGTTGTCGCGCGCGACCATCCGCTCGCCAAGCGCTCGACCATCGCGTTCGCGGATGTGCTCGACTACGACTTCGTCGGACTGGATCGTGCCAGCGCGCTGCAGCGTTTTCTGGCCGACAAGGCGGCCCGCATCGGCCAGCCGCTGCGGCTGCGCGCGCAATTGCGCAGCTTCGATGCGGTGTGCCGGCTGGTCGAGTGCAACGTCGGGATCGGCATTGTGCCCGAGACCACCGCGCGGCGCGTCGCGCGGACCATGGCGATCGTTGCGGTGGCACTAACCGATCCATGGGCGGCGCGCGAACACACGATCTGCATCCGTAGCCTCGACGAGCTGCCGCCCTATGCTCGGCAGCTCGTCGAGCATCTGCGGAAGGCCGCATAAGCAATGACAAAACGAAGAACACTGGGACCGCGCGCTACCGCGGCATGAGCACCCAATAGTCGAGATCGAGCAGCACCGCGGGGTCGTCCTCCGCGCCCGATTTGAGCGGGAAATCGGCGCACGGATGATCTTTGGCCGCAACCGTGCGCAGCCGCAGCGCGCCGACGTCCTCGCGTCCCGGCAAATCGGACTTGGCCAGCACCTCCGACCAGGCGAATACGGTTGCACCTGCAAACAGTGGCGCCACGTGCCGCCCGCCGTTAATTGCGGCGACGTGGAAGGCATTGGCAAGCCCGTTGAAGGAGAGCGCGCGGGCGAGCGAGATCACGTGGCCGCCATAGATCAGGCGCCGGCCGAACCTGCCCTGCGCCGCCGAATACTGATCGAAATGGATGCGTGCGGTGTTCTGGTAGAGCCGAGTGGCGATCTGGTGCTCCGCCTCTTCGACGGTCACGCCGTCGACGTGGTCGATCCTCTCGCCGACGGCATAATCGCCGAAACGATGCAGACTGCCGGCGAGCGTGAAGTCATAGGCGTCGACGTCGATGCGCGGGCAGGCATCGCCGAGCGTGCTCGCAAGCACCGCTTCCGGCAGGCGCGGCACATGATCGCCGGGGACCGGCGCTGTCTCGTCGCGCTTGCGCACCATAACCCAGCGTACGTATTCGAGCACCTTGGTGCCGTCCGGCTTGCAACCGGTCGAGCGCACGAAGACGATGCCGGTCTTACGACTCGAATTCTCCTTGAGGCCGATGACCTCGGACTCGGCAGACAGCGTGTCGCCGGGATAGACCGGCGCGAGCATGCGGCACGCGGCATAGCCGAGATTGGCGACCGCATTGAGCGAGATGTCGGGTACGGTCTTGCCGAACACGACGTGGAAAACGAGCAGATCATCGATCGGCGAGAACGGGTAGCCGATTGCGCGCGCGAACGCATCGGAGGACTGGACCGCAAAACGCGGGCCGAACAGACCGTTGTAGAGCGCCACGTCTCCCACGGTGATCGTGCGCGGCGTGGCATGCCTGATCAGTTGACCGACGCGGAAATCTTCGAAGAAATTGCCGGCACCGGTCTTCGACATGGGTCTCACCACCACGGGTTGGTCCGCCGCAGCATTCGAGTTGGCGCATCCGGCGCCACTTTGTTCACGTAGTTTAAGAGGCGCGGCACAGGAACGTGAACGATCAGCGTCGCGCAATCTGCTATAGATCGCGTCATCGCAAAAGCCATGTCGATCGAAGCTATCCATGATCGGGCGCTGACGCCGGCCGAGCCGGCAGGGCGAGTCATCCATCCGTTGTGGGTGCGGCTCACCCATTGGATCAACGCCATTGCCATGGTCCTCATGATCGGTTCGGGGTGGGAGATCTACAACGCCTCGCCGCTATTCCCGTTCGTGTTTCCTCCGGCGATCACGCTCGGTGGCTGGTTGGCGGGCGCGCTGCTCTGGCATTTCGCCGCGATGTGGCTCCTAGCGGTGAACGGGCTCGTCTACGTCGTGCTGGGCATTTTCACCGGCCGGTTCCGGCGCAAGCTGATCCCCATCCGCGCCGGCGAGGTCTTGGCCGACGCCAAAGCCGCGCTCACCGGAACGCTCGCCCATGACGATCTCGCGGTCTACAACGCCGTGCAGAAGTTGCTTTATCTCGGGATCATTCTCGTCGGCGTCGTCATCGTGCTGTCGGGCCTCGCCATCTGGAAGCCGGTGCAGTTGCAGGAATTGACCGCCCTGTTCGGCGGTTACGACGCCGCCCGTTATGTGCACTTCTTCGCCATGGCGGCAATCGTCGGCTTTCTCGTCGTGCACATCGTTATGAGCTTTCTCGTTCCGAAGTCGCTACGCGCCATGATCATCGGCCGATAACTGGCAGGGAAGAATCGAAGTGTCACGCATTCGAAAAATGCCGCCTGGCGTCGATCCCGAACTCCTTGCCAAGGATGCTGCCAAGCTCATGCCCGATCCCACGCGCCGCCTCTTCCTGCGTGGCGGCGCAAGTCTCGGGGCGCTCGCTTTTCTCACCGGCTGCGACATCGTCGACGGCGCGTCGGCGGAGCAAGCTCTGATGAAGATTTCCTATTTCAACGATGGCGCGCAGGCATGGCTGTTCAATCCGAACAAGCTCGCGCCGACCTATCCCGACAGCGCGGTGCGGCGGCCGTTTCCATTCAATGCGTATTATCCGGAGGATGAAGCGCCGGAGGTCGACAAGGAAGATTACAAGCTCGAAGTCGGCGGCATGGTCGAGAATACGAAAGGCTGGGCTCTCGACGAGCTCTATGGGCTGCCGCAGGAAACCCAGATCACCCGCCTCGTCTGCGTCGAAGGTTGGAGCGCGATTGGCAAATGGACCGGAACGCCGCTGCGCGAGTTTCTCAGGCGCGTCGGTGCCGACACGCGCGCGAAATACGTGTGGTTCCGCTGCGCCGAGGGCTATTCCACCTCGATCGACATGCCGACTGCGCTACATCCGCAGACGCAGATGACCTTCAAATTCGACGGGGAGATTCTGCCGCGCAAGTACGGTTTTCCCATGAAGGTGCGCATGCCCACCAAGCTCGGCTTCAAGAACCCGAAGCACGTGATGGAGATTGCCGTCACCAATAAGTATCTCGGTGGGTATTGGGAGGACCGGGGCTATAACTGGTTCAGCGGCAATTAGGTCAGGCCAATCGGGGCCTAAGACGATAGTTGCGTAAAAATCAATAGGTTGATCGGGATAACGCCGAGAGAACGCTCTCTAAATGCGGCGCCGCTGGCGCTTGCCCACCGGTTGTAATATTCTCGCTCAACAATTTATGCTGGTCTGGCCCGAATGAGCGACTTTTTGGAGAATGTCGAGCGCGCCGCCGCCGCCCAATTTGGCAATCCCAGCACTTCGGAGGAAGTCCAAGCCGCCGCAACCGTCGCGAAAACTATTTCCGAGGCGAACAAGGCGAAGGTTGATGCGCAGAATCAGTTGCGACAACTGCAGCTCGAGCGGCTGAAATCATGGTCGGTGCTGCTGGTGCCGATCGTCTCACTCCTGACGCTTCTCGGAACCGTCATCGTCCAGGCGGTCCAGCTTCGTCAGCAGTTCGTTGCCTCGCGCAGCCAAAGCGAGGACGCCGAATGGCGAGAATTGCTTTCATCCGTGCGCGGGCCGCCAAAGAACTATGCCGCCGACATCACGGTCTCGTCGCGACTTCAAGCGTTCATGAATTCGGACCGATATAGAGAACAGGCGCGCCGGCTGGCCGTTCGCGTCATGGGAAATTTGACCAAAG
>DASQXF010000408.1:0-4388 GCA_035639895.1 Xanthobacteraceae bacterium | reverse complement strand
CAAGATGGCCTCGTTCTCCCGCTTGAAGGCGAGCGTCGCCGACTTGGTGAAGTCGTCGACCAGCCCGACGCCGCCGATGGTGGGCGTGGGGAGAATCGCGCGGCCGTTGGTCTCGTTGTAGAGCGAGACATTGCCCGACACGACGGGGAAGTCGAGCGCCTCGCAGGCGTCGGCAATGCCGTGTATCGCGCCGACGAGCTGACCCATGATTTCCGGCCGCTCGGGATTGCCGAAATTGAGATTGTCGGTGAGCGCCAGCGGCCGCGCGCCGACCGCGGTGAGATTGCGCCATGCCTCGGCCACCGCCTGCTTGCCGCCCTCGAACGGATCGGCCTCGCAATAGCGCGGCGTGACATCGGTGGTGAGCGCAAGCGCCTTGGGACCGTCATTGATGCGCACCACCGCGGCATCGCCGCCGGGCCGCTGCACCGTGTTGCCCAGGATGACGTGGTCGTACTGCTCCCACACCCAGCGCCGCGAGCACAGATCGGGCGCGCCGATCAGCCGCAGCAGCGCTTCCGCGATGGGAACGGGCGGTGCCACATCCGCTGCCGCCAGCACCGGCTGCTTCGGCGTATCCACATGCGAGCGGTCGTAGACCGGCGCCTCATCGCCCAGCTCCTTGATCGGCAGGTCGGCCATGACCTTGCCGCCGTGGCGCACGACGAACCGCTTGGTCGGCGTGGTCTCGCCGACCACGGCGAAATCAAGGCCCCATTTCGTGAAGATCGCTTCGGCCTCGCGCTCTTTCTCCGGCTTGAGCACCATGAGCATGCGCTCCTGGCTTTCCGAGAGCATCATCTCGTAGGCGCTCATGCCACTCTCGCGGCAGGGCACCGCATCGAGATCGAGGGTGACGCCCAGTCCCCCCTTGGCGCCCATCTCGACCGCGGAGCAGGTGAGCCCCGCCGCGCCCATGTCCTGAATGGCGATGACGCAGTCCTTCGCCATGATTTCGAGGCAGGCTTCGAGCAACAGTTTCTCCGAGAACGGATCGCCGACCTGGACGGTCGGGCGCTTGTCATCGGTGCCCGCGCCGAACTCGGCGGATGCCATGGTGGCGCCGTGGATGCCGTCGCGGCCGGTCTTGGAGCCGAGATAGACGATCGGCATGCCGACGCCGGAGGCGGCGGCGTAAAAGATCTTGTCACGCGGCGCGAGACCGACCGCCATTGCATTGACCAAGCAGTTGCCGTCGTAGCGGGTGTGAAAGCGCACGCAGCCGCCGACGGTCGGCACGCCGAAGGAATTGCCGTAGCCGCCGATGCCGGCGACCACGCCGGCGAGGAGATGCCGCGTCTGCGGGTGGGTCGGCGCGCCAAAGGAGAGCGCGTTGAGACAGGCGATCGGCCGCGCGCCCATGGTGAACACGTCGCGCAAGATGCCGCCGACGCCGGTAGCAGCGCCCTGATAGGGCTCGATGTAGCTCGGGTGATTATGGCTCTCCATCTTGAACACAACCGCGAGCCCGTCGCCGATATCGATGACGCCGGCGTTCTCGCCCGGCCCCTGGATCACCCAGGGCGCTTTGGTCGGCAGCATGCGCAGATGGATCTTTGAAGACTTGTACGAACAGTGCTCGTTCCACATCGCCGAGAAAATGCCGAGCTCGGTGATGGAAGGCTCGCGGCCTATGAGCGCGAGGATGCGTTGATACTCCTCGTTCGTGAGGCCGTGCGCCGCCACAAGCGCGGGCGTGATTTTTTCGCGCTTGGCCTTTGCCGCCGGCGGCTTGCTGTGTGATCTGGCTGTGTGTCTTTTAAATGTCCTTGCCATAGCCCTGGCGTCCGCTACCGCTGACACGCGCGTCGATTCAGGCGAAGAACGATAACGCGGCAGCAGGCTCGAACACCCTCTCCCCTTGCGGGAGAGGGTGGACGCGAGCGAAGCGAGCGTCCGGGTGAGGGGTATGCGCACGTTAGCAACGAACCCCTCACCCGGTTCGCCCACTTCGCGGGCTCGCCACCCTCTCCCGCAAGGGGAGAGGGTATCGGAGCGGGTTGCATCATGCTGCCTGCTTGAAGTGATCGGCGAGACCAGCGAACAGGCCGCGGCCGTCGGTCGGACCGAGCGCCGCTTCCACGTGGTTCTCCGGGTGCGGCATCATGCCGAGCACGTTGCCGCGCTCGTTGAGTACGCCTGCGATCGCATTGGTCGCGCCGTTGACGTTCCAGGCGAGGTCGAGCGACCCATCCGGTGCGGCATAGCGGAAGGCAACCCTGCCCTCATCCTCGAGCCGCACGATCGTCTCATGATCGGCGATGTAATTGCCCTCGCCGTGCGCGACCGGCACGCGGATCACCTGTCCCGCGTTATAGCCCCGGGTGAACGGCGTATCGGAGCGCTCGACGCGCAGATAGACGTCGCGACAGATGAATTTGAGCGCCGCGTTGCGCATCAGCACGCCCGGAAGAAGTCCGGCTTCGCACAGAATCTGGAAGCCGTTGCACACCCCGAGCACGAGCCCGCCGCGCGCGGCATGAGCGCGCACCGCCGCCATGATCGGCGCCCGCGCGGCAATGGCGCCGCAACGAAGATAATCGCCATAGGAAAAGCCGCCGGGTATCACGACGAGGTCGGTCTCCCCGGGTAACGCCGTGTCCGCATGCCAGATCATGGCCGGCTCGCGGCCGCTGATGAGCTTGAGAGCGCGTGCCATGTCGCGTTCGCGGTTGATGCCGGGATAGACGATGACCGCGGACTTCATTACAGCCCGAGCTCCTTCTCGACCCAGCGCAGAACGGGATCGCCGTTGAGAAAGCCCAAAGCGGTGCGCTCGGCCGCCGCGACATCGTCGCTGACGACGGTTGCGACCACCACGTCGCATTTGTCGTTGAAGGCGATGGCAAGCGCGGTGCGTGGCGAGCTATAGGGTGTGGCGACGCGATACCGCCGGCTGCGGCCCTGCATCCAACCCACCGTGACCGGCCGACCGTCGCCGAGTGCATTGAACGTGCTGCTGAGCAGTTCGAGGTCGCCCACGCGGTCGACCTCCGTGTCGTCCGTGACGCCGGTCGTGCAGTTGCAAAAGCCGATCTTGGCGCGCAGGTAAAGCTCCACATCCGCGCCGCAATCGGCGGAGCGGCAGCGGAACGCGCGCCCGGTACCCCACTGGTCGAGCGGGAACGGCCATTTGAACTCGGTCCAGACGGGAGAGTCTGCCGCCGCCTGCCGAGCAGTGGTTGCGCCCGCGACGAGGGCCAGCGCAAGCGCGAGGATGCCGGTGCGTACCGCGATCATTTCACCTCGACGTCATAATTCTCGATCAGCGTGTTGGCGAGCAGCTTATCGGCTGCTTGTTCGAGCGCAGCCTTCGCCGCCTTGCGGTCGCGTCCCTCGATCTCGATGTCGAAGACTTTGCCCTGGCGCACGCTCGCAACGCCGGCGATGCCGAGCGATTTGAGCGCGCCCTCGATCGCCTTGCCCTGGGGATCGAGGATGCCTGATTTGAGGGTGACGGTGACGCGGGCCTTCATCGCCTGTCCTGCGAGCATCGATATGGCGCGAATCGCTTAAAGTGCAAGCCGAACAAACGCGCAGCGTGCCCGCGCGCGGCTCATGCCCGAAAGTTTACGCAGAAATGGTCTCAATGCACAGGGGCGGCCGGCGTTTGCTCGAGCAGCCGCCCGCGACCCGCGACATGGCCGCTCTCGCCGACGAGCCGCAGCGCCGCCCAAAACGCGGCTTGCGTGCTGGCGACCACCGGAATGCCGTGACGCGCTTCGAGCGGCTTTGCCACGCCCAGGGTACGCAAGCCGCCGCAGGAAATGAGTAGACCCTCTGCCGCACGCGCTTCGGCGCAGACCTCGGAGCCGAGCGCGATGATGTCGGCTTCGCGCATCGTGTCGGGCTGGTTGAAGCCCAACAGGCCGAAGCCCTTGAGCGCCAGCACGTCGAACCCGTGCGCGCGGAGGAAGGCCTTGAGCCGCGCATTCACCTCGTCGGCATAAGCGGTCGCCACCGCGATCCCCCGCGCACCGAAGCTGCGCAAGCCCTCGACCACGGCCTGGCTCATGGTGCTCACCGGCAGGCCGGTCGTCGCGCGCAACTTTTCCATGAGCTGCGCGTGCGCCTCGGCGCCACGGTAGAACGTCAACGAAGTGCCGATCACCATGATGGCATCGACCCCACGCGCGGCGAGCTGTTCGGCCGCAGGGATGATTCCCTCCCACGCGCTGTCGTAGCCCCGCGGAGTCAGCGATTGCACGCCGACGCCGCGCGCAACGAACCGCACGTCCGGATACATCTTGAGACCTTCCTCCGGCACGGTGTCGGTTGCAAAGGGGACCACGAGCCCGATGGTGACGTCCTTGCGCATGCGTTCTCCCCGCCTCCTAGCCGTGTGTCCCTGATGCGGTGCAGCGCGAAACGAAGTGAAGGGTGCACCG
>DASQXF010000407.1:0-5824 GCA_035639895.1 Xanthobacteraceae bacterium | reverse complement strand
CCGCCAGCCGGCAGGGCTGGCCGCGACGTGAGCCGCGCGCGCCGGGCGCGGCTGCGGCCCTGTAAACAACAGGCGTAAAAACAGGAAACCGTGTGTCGATGCGGTGGAACGCGCGCGTTCGGGGCGTCCCCTGTTTTTCGCCCTGTTGTTTGCAGGAAAAACAGGCCCCAGTAAGTCGCGCGCCTCGAAGCATGAGGCCGAGCCGATACTCATTAGCAACTCCATGACTGGTTGACGACGCGGTAGGAGGATGAACATCATAATGGAAGGTCTCCTCCCTCCCGCCTGCCCGATTGGTCTTTCATGCAAGAACGCAATTCCCCGCAAGCGTCTGTCCACGACACCGCGATGGTCCCGAGCGATCTGCTCAACCTGCATGAGATCGTCGCCAAGGCGCGGCAGAATCTGAATCAGAACGATTGGGATTACATTGTCGGCGGGGTCGAATCGGAGACCACGTTGCGGCGCAACCGCATGGCGCTGGACTCGATCGCGTTCCGCCCGCGAGTGTTGCGCGACGTCAGCAAAGTCGATGCTTCGGTAAGCCATTTCGGGCGCAGACTTCGGCTGCCGGTCCTGCTCGCGCCGGTGGGCTCTCTGGAGAGCTTTCATTCCGCCGGCGCCGAATCGGTGGTGCGCGCAGTCAAGGAGTTCGGGGCTGCCCACATGCTGAGCTCGGTCTGCGATCCCGGGCTCGAAGACTTGGCGGCGGCGGCGCCCGACGCGCTGCGGCTCTACCAACTCTACGTCCGCGGCGACGAGGCTTGGGTCGACGATCATGTCGAGCGCGCGATTGCGCACGGTTATGCCGGGTTCTGCCTCACCGTCGACACGGCGCATTACAGCCGGCGCGAGCGCGACATCGCCAAGCGCTTCGTGACCGCCGGACGCCGACGGGTGCAAGGCCGCGCCTTCCAGGCCGCGCTCGATTGGCGCACCGTCAAACGCATCAAATCGAAGTTCAACATCCCGCTTGCAATCAAGGGCATCGCCACCGCCGAGGACACCGCGATCGCGGTCGATCATGGCGTCGAGTGGATTTACGTCTCCAACCATGGCGGCCGCCAGCTCGATCACGGCCGCGGCGCCATGGATGTGCTGCCGGAAGTCGTGGATGCCGTCGCCGGCCGCGCCAAAATCATCATCGACGGCTCGATCTGCCGCGGGACCGACATCGTCAAGGCGATCGCCGCCGGCGCCCACCTGGTCGGCATCGGCCGTATGCAATGCTTTGCCCTCGCCGCCGGGGGGGAAGCCGGCGTAGTGCGGCTGTTGGAGCTGTTGGAGGACGAAGCGCAGCGCTGTCTCGGCCTGCTTGGCGTCACCAGTTTCGCCGAACTCAGCCGCTCCTATCTGCACGCGGCGGCGCCGGCGAACGTGCCGCACGTCTTGAGCGCGTTTCCGCTGCTCAAAATCGAGGACTACCGGTACTGACGCAGCCGTGGCGTCGCATCATCAATTCGACGGCAAATTTGACGCGGCTTTGCCGAATGCCGCCGAGGCATGGCCGGTCCAACGCAAGCCGACGAAGCCGCCATCCGCATCGTAGAGATAGTCGAAGCCGTTGAGGAAGCTCACGCTGGTGTTGATGAATGGGGGGCGGCTGCGTTCAACGAGATTAAGCTTTGTCGGAGCGAGCGGATTGAGTCCGTCGCCCACCGCGAAGCTGTAGAGCGCCTGCGGCGCCTCTTCAGCGGGGATCGAGATCGTGAGCTTCGTCCCTGGCACCAGCGTCGGCCCGACGCCGTCGACGGTGCGGATGTCGGCCGGAGCCTGACTCTCCGGCACCGTGAGGTACATGGCGGTCACTCCGGTGTCCATTAGGAGGCTGCCGCAAGCGGCAGGCTTTGCGCCATTGACCGAGATACAAGCGGGCGTCGCGGCCCAGGCTTGCCCGTCCGGCCCCGGAGCAAGCTTCACATAGGAGAAATCCCCCTGCGTATTGGAAGCGGTCAATCCGACATGCACGCCTCGCCGCGTGACGATATAGCCGCGCCGAATGCGCGCCGCATTGACCGGGTCGCTATTGAGCTTGGCAATGTTCAGGAACGGATTCTTCTGGGCTCCGTTTTGCGCATCGCTTCGGCGGCCGAAGCCCATGCCCAGCATCGAAACCCCGCGCGGCGCTTCGTTCGGCGTGCACCGCCGCGCGCGCGGCGTGCACGCGATGCGGGTGACGGCGAGGACCGCAATAGGTGCGGTGGTGATCCGCGTTCCGTCAGCGCCCATGATAGTCATCGGCGTGACGACCCATTGCCCGATCATGATTCGGCCGGAACTGGAATAGGTGAGCTCGCCCGCTCCGAGTGACTGCAGGCTGGCGATGTTCGGGATCTTGTCCGCGGACACGACCACGCCGGTCGAACCGGTGTCCATGACGGCATCGTAGCTGCGTCCCCCAAACGAGATGCGCAGACGGGGCACGGCGGTGATGTTGCCGCCTGGACCGGGCGCGTTCACGTAAGGCAGGTAAGCGCCTTGGCTGTAATCGTCATATCGGCCGGGCGAGCCAGCGAAGGCGGGGGCAATGCCGAGCAGCACGATCGTCGCAGTCCGGATCACAAGCGGAATTCGCACGCGCGATCTCAATGCCAATACGGCGGATAGCCGGAATGGCGGTCTTCGGCCTCGAGCAGGCGCAGCATCGCCGGCCATTCCAGCACGCCGTAGGGGCGGCGCGTGCCAGGTTGATAGAGGTGCGCGGTATGCGCGAGCACGTTCTCGCCGGGCATGACAAGCTCGGTGCGCGCCGCCATGGAATCGACCTGCGAACGGCAGGACAATTCGAGCTGGTACATCGTGTTGAACGCCTGCTGGATGGTCGCCCCGCAGGTCAGCAGGCCGTGGTTGCGCATGATGAGCGCATCGTGCGGACCGAGATCCTCGACGATGCGCTCGCGCTCATCGAGCTCCACCGCCGGCCCCTCGTAGTCATGGTAGCCGATATGGCCGACGAAGCGGATCGCCGTCTGTGACAGCGGCAAGAGCCCGCATTTCATCGCCGACACCGCGATGCCGGCTCGCGTGTGCGTGTGCAGCACGCAGGCAACGTCCGGCCGCGCCTTGTGGATCGCACCGTGGATGACGTACCCCGATTTGTTGATGCCGTAATCGGTATCGGGCTTCCAGATGATCTCGCCCTCGACGTCGATCTTAGCAAGGCTCGAGGCCGTAATCTCCTTGTACAGCATGCCGTACAGATTGATCAGCAAGTGGTCCTTGCTGCCGGGGATGCGCGCGGTGATGTGGTTGTAGATGAGGTCAGTCATCCCGTATTTGTCGACCAGACGATAGCATGCGGCGAGATCAACGCGCGCCTGCCACTCCTCGGGCGAAACCTCTGCGCGGATCGACTTGAAGTCGGTCGTGTAATTCATGGATAGTTTCCGTCACTTTACCGCCGTCAGGGTCGGACATTCGCAGCATAGCGCCGGGTCAAGGCCAAGAGAAGCAAGGGAGGAGCCGCCGTGCCGATCAGCGATATCCTGCGCAACACCGTAAAGGAGAAGCTTGCGCGGGACGAGGTAGTCGTATCGATGACGGTGCGGCTCGTGCGCAACGTCGAAATCGCCCGTATCGCCCGCACCGCCGGGTTCGATACCCTTTATGTCGATCTCGAACACTCGAGTTTCTCGCTCGACACCTGCGGCCAGATCTGCATGGCCGCGCTCGAAGCGGGTATCGCGCCGTTCGTGCGGGTTCCCGCCAACACACCGGAGTACATCTCGCGGGTGCTCGCAGGCGGAGCGCTCGGCGTGATCGCACCGCACATCCGCTCGGCGGACGAGGCCAAGGCCGTCGTGCGGGCGGCCAAATTTCCTCCGCTCGGCGAGCGATCGAACGCCGGCGGGCTACCGCACCTTCATTTCCGCGCATTTCCGGTGGCGGAGGCCTATGCCGCCCTCAACGATGCCACCATGGTCGTCGTGCAGTTCGAGAGTGCCGCGGCGCTCGCGCAAGCCGAGGAGATCGTGGCGGTCGACGGGGTCGATATGGTGCTGGTCGGTCTCAACGACCTGCTGGCGGATTGGGGGATACCCGGCGAATACGACCATCCGCGAGTGCGCGAGGCCTATGCCAAGACCATCGCCGCTTGTCGCCAGCGCGGCAAGCATTGCGGCGTCGGCGGGCTCGCCACCCGTCCCGATCTGGTGGCCGAGTTCGTGAAAATGGGCGCGCGCTATGTGTCGACCGGCACCGACCTCGCTTTTCTTCTTAGCGCCTGCACGGCCCGCGCAAGCCAGGTCAAGGAGATCAAGTTCTGATATCGGCGCCGGGCCAATCAGCGCCGTTCGCGTCCCTGCCGAGGCCGGCGCCGCGTCGCTGGGCGGCTGCTCAGCGCCCATAGCGTGCCTCAGTGTGTCGCTGAACCCGCGCAACGCGCGAGAGACTATGTGGACATTCTGGCGCAGCCAGACGCGCAACACCGTCGCGTCCGGGCGTGATATGCCGATGGTGCGAAACGATGGTCGGACCAGGTATCGTGGCCAGCGGAAGGCCGGGTTCCGACGACGTCGCATGACGCCGTTCAGGACGATGAGTTCCCGGGAGACGCAAGCTATGCCGAGATTGCATGCAATGCCGCTCACGGCCGCCAGTCTGTTGCTGGCGCTTACGACAGCGGTCGCCGCTCAAGACTACCCGAACAAAACGGTGCGGCTCATCATCCCGTTCCCGCCCGGCGGCAGCAACGACGTGGTCGGGCGCTTGATCGCCACGCATCTGGGCGAGCGGCTCGGCAAGCAGGTCGTGGTGGACAACCGCGCCGGCGCCGGCGGGGTCGTCGGCACCGAGCTTGCGGCGAACGCGCCTCATGACGGCTACACGATCCAAATCGTATCGATCGCCCATGCAGTCAATCCTTGGCTCTACAAGCTGCCTTACGATCCGATCAAATCCTTCACGCCGATCTCGATCCTCGCCAGCGGCCCGAACGTGGTCACCGTCCATCCCAGCCTGCCGGTGAATTCGATCAAGGACCTGGTCGCGCTCGCCAAACAAAAACCGGGCGAGCTGCAATATGCGTCGGCCGGCGTCGGCAGCTTCCAGCATCTCGGCGGCGAGCTGTTCAAGCTGGAGGCCGGCGTCAACATGCTACACGTGCCGTTCAAGGGTGGCGGCCCGGCGATGATCGACGTGATCGGCGGCCACACCAAGGTGCTGTTCAGCTCGCTCGTTCAGACCACGCCGCACATCCGCTCCGGCAAGCTCAAGGCGCTCGGCGTCGGCGGCAGCAAGCGCAACGCGGTCCTTCCCGATGTTCCGACCGTGGCGGAGGCCGGCGTGCCGACCTACGAAGCCGTCAACTGGTGGGGCCTTGTGGCCCCCGCCGGCACACCCGGGCCCATCATCGAGCGGCTGCACAAGGCAGTGCAGGAGGTGCAGACCTCCCCCGAGGTGCAAAAGCAGTTCGCATCCGAGGGCGCCGAGATCGTGCGAACGAGCCCGGCCGAGTTCGCTGCGTTCATGGCGAAGGAAATGACCAAATGGGAGCGCGTGGTGAAGGAGGGCGGCATCAAAGCGGAGTGACGCGAATCAACTTCGGGAACCGCAACCATGGCAAGCATGTTTTCACTGCTGCTCAAGACCGCGAGTCTCTTGCTGGCGCTGACGACGGCAATCGCGGCGCAAGAGTATCCGAGCAAGCCGGTTCGGATCATCGTTCCGTTCCCGCCCGGCGGCGTCAATGACACCGTCGGCCGCATAATCGCCGCGCAGCTCAGCGAACGGCTGGGCAAGCAATTCGTCGTGGACAACCGCAGCGGCGCGGCCGGCGTCGGCAGCTTCCAGCATCTCGGCGGCGAGCTGTTCAAGCTGGAGGCCG
>DASQXF010000406.1:0-4907 GCA_035639895.1 Xanthobacteraceae bacterium | reverse complement strand
GCCGAAGGGAACGCCCGACGCGATCATCGACAAGCTCAACAAGGAGATCAACGCGATCCTCGACGATCCCAAGGCGAAGGCGCGCTTTGCCGAGCTCGGCGCCTCGCTCATTGGCGGCTCAGCTGCCGAGTTCGGGCAGCTTGTCGTGGATGAAACCGAGAAGTGGGCAAAGGTGGTCAAGTTCTCCGGTGCCAAGCCGGATTAGAATGGGGCCTACGGGCTTAGCCGGGGGAGTCTAGTCTAGCTCGCCAGCCGCGCGCGATCGTGCGGCGCCGTGTAATCGACCGGCGTGCCCTTGGGAATGATGCCGCTCGGATTGATGCGCGCAATCGACCAATAATTGATCACGTAATAGCGCGGCTTCACCGTCTCGGCGATGCCGGGCAGCTGATAAAGCTCGCGCATGTAATTTGCGAGATTGGGATAGTCGGCGATCCGCTGCTTGTTGCAGCGAAACAGCGAGAAATAGGCGACGTCGAAGCGCACCAGCGTGGGAAATAGCCGCCAGTCGGCCTCGGTGATCGTGCGGCCCACGAGATAGCGCTGGCGCGCAAGCCGCGCATCGAGCTCGTCGAGGGTGGCGAACAGCGCGTCGTAGGCGGCGTCATAGGCGGCTTGTGACTTGGCGAAGGCGCAGCGATAGACGCCGTTGTTGACGTTGGCATAGATGACCTCGTTGAGCCGATCGATCTCCGCGCGCAAGGCCTGCGGGTAAAAATCGCCATCGTCGCCGGCTATCCCCGCGAATTCGCTGTTGAGCATGCGAATGATCTCGGAGGATTCGTTGTTGACGATGCGCCCGGTCTTCTTGTCCCACAGCGTCGGCACCGTGACCTTGCCCGTGTAGCCAGGATCGCTGGCGGTGTAGGCCTGGTGCAGATAACGAAAGCCGTTAACGGTGTCCGGGATGCAGTCCGGAAAGGCCGGGTCGTTGCCGAAGGTCCAGCCCTGCTGTCGCAGTCCGGGGAGCGCATAGGCGACGGTGATCGCATCGTTGAGCTTCTTGAGCGAGCGATAGATCAGCGTGCGGTGCGCCCAGGGACAGCCGTGCGCCACGTAGAGGTGATAGCGCCCGGGCTCGGCCTTGAAGCCGGACGAGCCGTCCGCCGTGATGCGGTCGCGAAAGCGGCTGTCAGCGCGGCGGAACTCGCCGCCGGCGCCGGTTTCCTGGGGCAGTTCCCCGTCCTGCCATTTGCCCTCGACCAGAACGCCCATTACGCCGCCTCTCCGCGCGCGAGCGCCGCGGCGTTGCGGATCGCCGCGATATTGGCGCGATAGCTCTCCGATTTGCCGCCCTTGAACACGGCGGAGCCCGCGACCAGCACATTGGCACCGGCACGTGTCACCAACGGCGCGATTTCCGCGGTGATCCCGCCATCGACCTCGATATCGATCGGCCGCGCGCCGGCGAGCGCGCGCAGCCGCGAAATTTTCTCTGCCGCGAATGGAATGAAGGCTTGGCCGCCAAAGCCGGGATTGACCGACATGACCAGAATGAGATCGACCAGGTCGATCACCGGCTCAATGGTGCTCTCCGGCGTGCCGGGATTGAGTGTCACCCCCGCCTTCTTGCCGAGGGCGCGGATCGCCTGCAGTGAGCGGTGCACGTGCGGCCCTGCTTCGACGTGGACCGTGATGATGTCGGCGCCGGCCTTGGCGAAGGCCTCGAGATAGGGATCGCAGGGCGCGATCATCAGATGCACGTCGAACACCTTCTTGGTGTGCGCCCGCAGCGCCTTCACCACGTCGGGACCGATCGAGATGTTGGGCACGAAGTGCCCGTCCATCACATCGACATGGATCCAATCGGCGCCGGCGGCATCGACAGCGCGTACCTCCTCGCCGAGCTTGGCGAAGTCGGCGGCTAAAATCGACGGGGCGATGATGAGCGGCTGCCGCATTTTCTTCTCCGGCCGTTCGCCTAACACGGCAGGCGGGCAGCGGCAACGCAGGGAAGGGATGAGCCACGCCCTCCGTCACCCTGTGCCGCTTACGGGGGAGAGGCAGACGCGAGCCTAAAGAGACCCGCCTGCTGCGCCCGCGCACACCATGTGATAGACCGGTCAACAGTACGGCCGCCCGCTTCCCGCGCGGGCGGCGCAAATATTTGGAGACAGCATGGCACGCGTCGATGCCATCGTGCTCGGCGCCGGCATTGTCGGCACCTCGATTGCGCTGCATCTCGCCAAGCGTGGCCTTGCGGTGGCGCTCGTCGATCGCCGCGCGCCGGGCGAAGAGACCTCTTTCGGCAATGCCGGCGTGATCGAAGGCAACACCGTCTTTCCGCCCGCTTTCCCGTTCGACCCGAGCACACTGTTGCGCGTCGCGCTCAAGCGCGCGCCCGAAGCCAATTATCACCTGAGTTTTCTGCCGCAGGTGATGCCGTGGCTCATGAAGTTTCGCGCGGCCTCCCGTCCGGAGCGGCTGATCGAGACCGCGCGACTGATGCGTCCGTTGTTTGCGCGCGCGCTTGTCGAGCACGATGCGCTGCTCGCGGAGGCCGGCGCGGAGCGCTTCTTGCGCAAGACAGGCTGGCTCAAGCTCTATCGCAGCGATCGCGCATTCGATGCGCTCAAAGGTGAATTCGCGCTGGCGCAGGAATTCGGGATGCCGCAGCACGTGCTCGATCCCGATGGGGCGCGCGAGCTCGAGCCGAGTCTCGCGCCGGTCTTTCGTCACGCCGTGTTCTGGCCACGCGCTGCCAGCATAAGCAATCCGCTCGCCGTAACCCAAGCATATGCGGCGCGCTTTGCCGCGCTCGGCGGCGTGGTGATGCGTGGTGACGCGCGCGCGCTACGCCGCGCCAACGCGCACTGGCGCCTGGAGACCGCCGAAGGACCGCTCGACGCCGAGCACGCGGTGGTAGCGCTTGGACCATTCGCGCCCGATGTGCTCAAGCCGCTCGGTATTAAGCTGCCGCTCGGCATCAAGCGCGGCTATCACCGCCACTACCGCGGCAGCGGCAACGCCGCGCTCGCGCGGCCGGTGGTCGACATTGAGAACGGCTATTGCCTCGCGCCGATGGAGCAGGGCATTCGGCTCACCACCGGCGTCGAGTTCGCCGCGCGCGATGCGCCGCCGACGCCGGTGCAGTTCGAGCGGCTGCTGCCGGCGGCGACCGCGCTCTTTCCACTCGGCGCGCCCGTCGAGGATTCGCCCTGGATGGGCAGCAGGCCGTGCTTTACGGATTCGCGCCCGGTGATCGGCCCCGCGCCCGGGCTTGCGGGACTGTGGCTTGCCTACGGCCACGCCCATTGGGGATTGACGCTCGGCCCCGCGACCGGCCGCCTCTTGGCCGAGATGATGACAGGCGCGACGCCGTTCTGCGATCCGGCTCCCTATCGGGCCGAGCGCTTCGGACGGTGAAGTGCTATCCTTGCCGTAACACCAATGGAGGGAGTTTGTTGCGCGCCTTTGGGCTGCTCTTCATCGCGGTGCTTGCGGGCGTATGCACACAGCCGGCATTCGCTCAGGCGCCGGTAAAGGTCCGGGCTGGCTGGATCACCGCCCCGGCGTCGTTGGTCCCGCTCCTGTTTCTCAAGCCCGGGGTCGCCAAACATCATGGCAAGTCCTATACCTTCGAGCCGATCTACTTTTCCTCTTCGACCTTGCAGATTACCGCGATTAGCCAGGGCGAACTCGATCTGGCTGGCTTCGGCTACACCAGCTTCCCGCTCGCGATCCAGAATGCCGACCTTTCCGATCTGCGCATCATCGCCGATGAAATTCAGGATGGCGCGCCAGGGTACTATTCCACGCCCTATTTCGTGCGCAAGGATTCAGGGATCGACAGAATCGAGGATATGAAGGGCAAGGTCGCCGTCACCAACGGTCTCGGCAGCGGCGTCGACATTATCATGCGTACCGCGCTGCAGCGGCACGGGCTTCAGGTGCAGCGAGATTACACCATGATCGAAGCGCCGTTCCCGACGCACAAAGCAATCCTCAAGGACAAGAAGGGCGATCTGGTAGTGGGCGTCCTGCCGTTCTCCTACGATTCCGAGCTGAACGAATTCGCCAAGCCGCTGTTCACGACCCAGTCGAGCGTGGGACGCATCGCGCTGTCCTTCTGGGCAGCACGGAAAAGCTTCATCGATAAAAACAGCACGGCACTCATCGATCTACTGGAGGATTACGGCACGATCCTGCATTGGTTGTACGATCCGGCCAACCGCAAGGAGGCAGTGGAGATGACCGCGCGCTTCCTCAAGCGGCCGCCGGCATTGTTCGAAGACTGGCTGTTCACCAACAGAGACTTTTACCGCGACCTCGATGGCAAGCCCGATCTGAATGTCATTCAGGACAGCATCGAAAAGGTCAGGGAGTTGGGGTTCATCAAGCAAACGGTCGACGCTTCGAAATATGCAGACTTGAGCCTGATTGGTGAAGCGACCAAGCGCCGCCGGAAGGGGAACTGACCACCGCATTCTGTGACATTCGAGCGAGGCGGTGAGGGATAGCGCATCACAACGGCTGACTGTGGCCAATGATCGAAATTGTTCGGAGGAAATTGGCGAGCAGGGGAATCGGACTGGGATTTCCGTTGGGCTAGCCGAGGAGGACATGGTGACATCGTCTGCGATTGCGAATGCATGGACGAGTTTAGCCGAGACGCTTCGGGCGCATCCGGAGAGGGCGCGTGCCAAGTACGCGCCGGCTACTGCGACGCTCGAGAGCGGACTGAAGTGCCGCGTTACCGGGCCTTCCGGCGAGCAGATCGAGACGGACATGCCGCCGGCTTTGGGGGGCGCTGGCTCGGGGCCCAATCCCGGCTGGTTCTTCCGAGCGTCTCTCGCGGCATGCTGCTCCACGGTCATCGCCGCGCAGGCCGCGCGCCTGGGCATCGATCTCACGAAGCTTGAAGTGACCGTCGAAGGTGAGGGCGACAATCGAGGAATGCTCGGTCT
>DASQXF010000405.1:0-9356 GCA_035639895.1 Xanthobacteraceae bacterium | reverse complement strand
TGTCCTATACATTGAGGCATTGATGGCCATGCCAGCGACGCCAAGAATAGTCCCGGCAATGACCTGAGCATCCGTGGATAGCGGTGCTACCACCACGGGCGGGCCGACGCCCCTTAGTCGCTCTGATCTCAAGGCTCATGTTTCAGGTTCCTATTGACAGTTTGCCTGTAATCTCCGTTTGCTCCGGCAAACGGAATAATCCAGTGATTTCCAGTGGCTTACTAGTCGATCACCGCCACCGCGTTGATTTCGACCAGGCAACGGGGATCGGTGGCAAGTCGCACCACCTGCACAGTGGTAGTTGCGGGCTTGGCGTCGCGGAAATATTCGCCCCACACCCGATTGAGCGCGTCTTGGTCCGATAAGTCGGTGACGAACCGGTCGGCGGTGACCACGTCGGCGAAGGTTGCCCCCACCGCTTCGAGGCCGCGCCGCAAATTCTCGAGCGCGGCGCGGGCCTGGCCTTCCATGTCGCGCGGCATGGCATCGAATTCTTCGGGCCGGTGCGGGTGGTGGTGATAGACCGGTGCCGCGGTGACGCCGGCGAGATAAACCGTCGTGCCGCCCTTCACCTTGATCGCCGGCGCATACGGCATCCACATGTCGGGTGCGTCGGGCCAGTGCACGTGCTCGATCGTCTTTGCCATGCCGCGCCTCCCATCGCTGATTGTGGATAGACCGCTAGTTCGCCAGCGCCTTCTTGATGGCCAGAAAATCCCGCCAGGCAAACCGCTTCTGCAGCGGCTGACGCAGGAGATAGGCGGGATGCAGGGTTGCGATCGCGCGGATCTCGCGCGTGCCGGTGTGGAATGGAAACCAACGCCCGCGGGTCTTGAGGATGCCGTCTTTGCTGTTGAGCAGCGTCTGCGCCGAAGGCGTGCCGAGGCACACTAATATGTCGGGATCGGCGAGTTCGATCTGGCGCAACGTGAAAGGCAGGCAAACCGCAGATTCCTGCGGCGTCGGCGTGCGATTGCCCGGCGGCCGCCACGGCACGACGTTGGCGATATAGGCCGAGCGGCGGTCGAGCCCGATCGCCGCCATCATGCGGTCGAGCAGCTTGCCCGAGCGGCCGACGAACGGCAGTCCCTCGATGTCCTCATCGCGTCCCGGCGCCTCGCCGACGAACATCACGCCCGCTTTCGGATTGCCGTCGGCGAAGACGAGCTGGGTCGCGGTGGTCCGCAACGCGCAGCCTTCGAAACGCTCGAGCATCGCCTGCAGCTCCTCGAGCGTCGCGGCGCTTTTCGCCGCCTCGCGCGCCGCCATCACGGCCGCCTCGGGCGGTGGCGGAGGAGCGATGCGGCTCTCAACCGCAGGCGCGCGAGCCGGAAGCGCACGCGCTGCTGCGCTGGTGGGCGCCTCGGCCCTCGCCCGAGCGGGTTCTGCGCGCGGGGCTGCTTCATCGCCGGCGAACCGATCCGTCGGCGTTTCTTCGAGCAGCGCATCGACCCCCGCCTCCCGATAAAAGGCGAGAAGCTCGCGGGCTTGGTCGCGGGCTATGGTCATCGCTGCTCCTCGTGCCGGCAGTCCAAGTCAGGAACGGAACGCAGGCAACAATGCCTCCTGTTCCGCGAGAGTAAAAGGGGTGGACCAGGCCCGGTTCGTTGTTACAGTCGCGCCGGAGTTGTAGCGAGCGCGCGCGAGCCCTCTCGCTTTGGAGAAGCCCATGAACGGCGATGACCTGCCCGCCCGCGAGGCGATGGAGTTCGACGTGGTGATCGTCGGCGCGGGGCCTGCCGGACTCGCGGCGGCGATTCGGCTCAAACAGCTTGCGCCCGATGTCACCGTTGTTGTGGTCGAGAAGGGTTCCGAAGTCGGCGCGCATATCCTGTCGGGAGCAGTCATCGATCCCATCGGCCTCGACCGCTTGCTTCCGGACTGGCGCAACCAAGAGACGCCCGTGAAGACGAAGGTGAGCGACGATCGTTTCTATTGGCTTTCGGCCACGCGCGCCCTGCGTCTGCCGAATTTCATGCTGCCGCCGCTGATGAACAACCACGGCAGTTATGTCGTCTCACTTGGTGACGTCTGCCGCTGGCTTGCAACCAAGGCGGAAGCTGCAGGCGTTGAAATCTATCCGGGCTTTGCCGCCGTCGAGGTGCTGTTTGACGAGAGCGGCGCGGTGACCGGCGTGGCCACCGGCGACATGGGCGTTGCCAGGGACGGCCATCACAAGGAGAGCTTCACCCGCGGCATGGAGCTGCGTGCAAAGTACACGCTGTTCGGCGAGGGCGCTCGCGGCAACCTCACCAAGGTTCTCGAGCAGCGCTTCGGTCTGAAGGAAGGCCGCGAACCGCAGAAATTCGGCCTCGGGCTGAAGGAGCTGTGGCAAGTCGCGCCCGAGAAGCATCACCCCGGTCTGGTGCAGCATACGCTTGGTTGGCCGCTCGACAACCGCACGGGCGGTGGCTCGTTCCTCTATCATCTCGACGACCGGCTCGTTTCGGTCGGCTTCGTGGTGCATCTCAACTACGAAAATCCGTACCTCTCGCCATACGAGGAATTCCAGCGCTTCAAGACGCATCCGCTGGTGCGCGCAACGTTTGATGGTGGAAAGCGCCTCGCTTACGGCGCACGCGCGTTGACCGAGGGCGGATGGCAGTCGGTGCCGAAACTCACATTTCCCGGCGGCGCGCTCATCGGCTGCGCCGCCGGCTTCATGAATGTGCCGCGCATCAAGGGCAGCCACAACGCGATGCTGTCCGGCATGCTTGCCGCCGAACATGTGGGCGCGGCGCTCAAGGCTGGCCGCCGCAACGATGAGCTCGCCGACTACGATGCAGCGTGGCGCTCCTCCCCGGTCGGCGCCGATCTGTGGAAGGTGCGCAATGCCAAACCGCTGTGGTCGCGCTTCGGCACCGCTCTTGGCATCCCGCTCGGCGGCTTGGATATGTGGACCAATACGGCGGGCTTCTCGCTGTTCGGCACGCTTGGCCATGGCAAGCCCGATGGGGCGACCCTCAAGCCGGCGGCGCAATGCACGCCCATCGCCTATCCTAAGCCCGACGGCAGCCTCACCTTCGACCGTCTCTCCTCGGTGTTTATTTCCAACACCAATCACGAAGAGGATCAGCCGGTGCACCTCAAGGTCGCGGATCTCGCTCTGCAGAAGGCATCGGAGCACGACCGCTACGCTGGGCCTTCGGCGCGCTACTGTCCGGCTGGCGTTTACGAGTGGGTGGAGGAGGGCGGCTCACCGCGTTTCGTGATCAACGCGCAGAATTGCGTCCACTGCAAAACCTGCGACATCAAGGATCCCAATCAGAATATCACCTGGGTTCCACCCGAAGGCGGCGGTGGGCCGAACTATCCGAATATGTGAGCGGGTCGCCGCTTCGCTGCGACCGGCCGAGGCATCACACGGGAAGGAAGTAGGAACGATCCGAATTAATGATCAGTTATCGCGGCGGCGTCACGATGCTGCCCTTATCGAGGCTTTCAAAGGCGGTGGACATGCCCGATGGGGACAGTTATTGCGGGCCGGGCCCAAACGGTCCATTCTGCTCACGCGGCCGCGCCAGGGGCGTTCGTCCGCCAGATGGAGTCGACGAGCCGTGATCCTTTCGCCAGCTTTGCGGCGTGCGGCTGTGGCCGCAATGGCCGCACTCGCCATAACTTGGCCAGCCGTGCTTTGCGCTCGGGCGCAGCAGCCGCGCGAGGGCTTTGCCCGCACCTCTCCTTCCGGCAGCTATCTCGCCGCCCGCCACGCTGGCGGTCAGCGCGATGCCGCTGCCGCGGCCTCCTATTACCGCGCCGCCCTGCGCGGTGACCCTCGCAACAACGAGCTGCTGGGCCGCACCTTCCTGGCGGTGCTTGCCAATGGCGAAGTCGAGGAGAGCGTCAAGCTCGCTGAACGCATTCTGCAGGTCGACAAAAACGATCGCATCGCGCGGCTTGTCCTCGGGGTGCGCGCAATCAAGCAGAAGCAGTATCCGCTCGCCCGCAAGGAGCTCGCTCAATCAATCCGCGGCCCGATTACCGATCTTGCTGCCACACTGTTGTCCGCCTGGACGATGGCAAACCCGACCGAGGCCAAGCAAGCGGTCGATTCGATCGACAAACTCGCGGGCGCCGAATGGTATGCAATCTTCAAGGAGCTGCACTCCGCATTGATTTTCGACGTCGCCGGCCAGAAGAAGGACGCGGCGAAGCACTTCGAGCGCGCCTACAAGCTCGACCCGACTGCGCTGCGCGTGGTGCAGGCTTACGGGAGTTTTCTTGCGCGACAGGGAAACACAGCTGAAGCGCTGAAGGTATTTGCCGCGTTCGACGAAGCCCTGCCGCGCCATCCGCTGATCGTCGAGGCCATCAACGAGCTCAAGGCGGGAAAGAAGCTGCCCCTGATGGTGGACACCCCGCAGGCGGGCGCCGCCGAAGTGCTCTATGGGCTCGGCGCCGCGCTCGGCCGCCGCGGTGGGGAGGATCTCGGGCTCATTTACCTGCAGCTGTCGCTCTATCTCGCGCCCTCGCATCCGCTCGCGCTGCTTTCGCTCGGCGACCTCTACGAGGCGATGAAGAAGCCCGACCTCGCCAACAAGATCTACGAGCGCGTGCCGCTGAGTTCACCGCTTCACCGCAATGCGCAGATCCAGCTTGCGCTCAACCTGGATACGCTTGATCGCACGGACGAGGCGAAAGGGAGCCTGGAAAAGCTGATCGCCGCACATCCCAACGATCTCGAAGCGATCATGGCGCTCGGCAACGTGCTGCGTGGACGCAAGCAGTTTGCCGAATGCGCGGATGTCTATTCCAAGGGCATCGACACCATCAGCAAGCCCGAGAAGTCGAACTGGATGATCTACTACTTCCGGGGGATCTGCTACGAACGCGCCAAGCAGTGGGCGAAGGCCGAGGCCGATCTCAAGAAGTCGCTGCAGCTTTTTCCCGACCAGCCGCACGTGCTCAACTATCTCGGCTACTCGTGGATCGACCAGGGCATCAATCTCGATGAAGGCATGCGCATGATCAAGCGCGCGGTCGAGCAGCGCGCCGACGACGGTTACATCGTCGATTCGCTGGGGTGGGCCTATTATCGGCTTGGCAACATCGAGGAGGCGGTCAAGCACCTCGAGCGTGCCATCGAACTCAAGCCCGAGGATCCGACTATCAACGATCATCTCGGCGATGCTTACTGGCGGATCGGCCGCGAGCTCGAGGCGCGTTTCCAGTGGTCGCATGCGCGTGACCTCAAGCCCGAGCCCGAGGATCTCATTAAGATCGAACACAAGTTGAAATCGGGACTTCCCGACGAGACGTCTTCTGCGGCCCAGGCCGAGAACAAGAAGCCCGGCGGCGGCTGAGGCACATGACGCCAGCTGCGGGCGCGGAGAAAGCGCCCGCCAAGATCAACCTGACGCTGCGCGTGGTCTGCCGCCGGCCCGACGGGTACCATGACATCGAGAGCTTGGTCGCCTTCGCCGGCGTGGGCGATGCTTTGACGTTCACGCCGGGCGACGACTTGGCGCTCACCGTGGGTGGACCGACCGCCGCCGCCGCAGGCGATGTTGCCGATAACCTTGTGCTCAAGGCCGCCCGCGCGCTCGCCGAGCGGGTCACCGGTGTCAGGCTCGGACGGTTCACGTTGTCGAAACGTTTGCCGGTCGCGGCCGGGCTCGGCGGCGGCTCGGCGGACGCGGCCGCGGCGTTGCGGCTGCTGGCGCGGGCCAACGCGCTTGCCCCGGATGATCCGCGTCTCAGCCAGGCGGCCCGCGCGACCGGCGCTGACGTGCCGGTATGCCTCGACCCGCGCCCGCGCCGCATGCGCGGCATCGGCGACATCTTGTCCGATCCGCTCGATTTGCCGCGGCTGTTTGCAGTGCTGGTCAATCCCGGCGTCGCGGTCGCGACCGCCGACGTGTTTGCGGCACTTGCCGCCCCGCCGGCGGGGCAAAGCGCGCCGGCCGCCCAGCCTCTTGGGCCCGCGCCGCTGCTTGCTGAAATTGCCGGCGGCCGCAACGACCTCGAGGCGCCGGCGATCGAGCTTGAACCGGCGATCGCGGATGTCCTGGCCGTGCTGCGCAAGCTGCCGGGCTGCCGCCTTGCGCGTATGTCGGGGTCGGGCCCGACGTGTTTCGGTCTGTTCGATTCGAGCCGCGCGGCGAGCGCGGCCGGCCGCACGCTGCGGGTCGGTTATCCGGCCTGGTGGGTGCGCGCGACGGTGCTCGGCGGCTAAGACCAGCGCTGCGGGTCTCGATCCGTTCGCTCCATGCACGAACACACCGACATCCGGTGAATGTCCTTCGTGCGTTAGTTCGAGCGGCAGATGCAGAACTCGACCGCTTCTTCGAGCGCTTCCTTCATCGGCGAGGTCGGAAACAAGGCGAGCGCATCCGTGGCGATCGCGCCGTAGTGCCGAGCGCGCTTGATCGTATCTTCGAGCGCGCGGTGCTTCGTCATCAAACTGATCGCGTGCTCGAGGTCGGCATCGGTTGCATTGCCCTCTTCGAGCGTGCGACGCCAGAACGCCCGTTCGCCCTCCGATCCGCGCCGAAACGCCAGCACCACCGGCAACGTCACTTTGCCTTCGCGAAAATCGTCGCCGACGTTCTTGCCGAGCTTAGCCGCCGTTCCTCCGTAATCGAGCGCGTCATCGACGAGTTGGAAGGCAATACCCAGATTCATACCGAACGAACGGCAGGCGCTTTGCTCGTCTTTGGGCCGCGAGGCGAGCGCCGGCCCGACTTCGCAGGCGGCGGCGAACAGTTCTGCGGTTTTGGCGCGAATGACCGCAAGATAGTCGTCCTCTGTCGTGGCGGTATTCTTGGCGGCACCCAGCTGCATCACCTCGCCTTCCGCGATAACCGCGGCGGCGGAGGACAGGATTTCGAGTGCCCTGAGAGAGGCGACCTCGACCATCATCTTGAAGGCCTGCCCCAGTAAGAAATCGCCCACCAGTACGCTCGCTTCGTTGCCCCAGAGCATCCGGGCAGCGAGCTTGCCGCGCCGCATCTCGCTTTCGTCCACGACGTCGTCGTGCAGCAGCGTGGCGGTATGCATGAATTCGACCGCGGCGGCGAGCTTGACGTGGCCGGTATCGCTATATCCGGCGAGCTTCGCCATCGCCAGGGTGAGGATCGGGCGCAGTCGCTTGCCGCCCGACGAGATCAGGTGATTGGCAACCTCGGGGATCATCGCCACTTGCGAGCCGGTGCGCGAGAGTATGGTCGTATTGACCCGTTCCATGTCGCCGGCCACCAGGTCGCTCAGGCGGTCGATGGTGGCGGGCGAACGGTTTTCAAATGGGACGACGACGGCCAAACAACTGCTCCGGACGGCCCCGAATGGAAGGACGCGGCAGCATAGAAACGCTATGGTGAGGCGGCAAGTGCGTCAAAGCGCACATCTTCGCTGGTGTGGTGGATTTGAGCGGCTACGGATTTGCAGCGCGCTTCGCCTGCAGCTTCAAATCAAAAACCATACTAGAGTCATAAGTTTGCTAGTGTCCCTTTTGCTTCCGAAGTTCGCACCAGGATGTGCTGCCAACGGCTTGCGAGCTTCGGGATCGGGACACTAGCCGAGCGGCTTCGAACGAGGCGGATTGATGTCGCAAGCGATCGCGGCGCGCGCCGAGGAACGGCAGCAGCGGACCGGGGAGCGGGTGGCCGTGCTGGTGCCCTGCTTCAACGAAGAGGCGACCATCGCCAAGGTTGTTGCCGATTTCCGCGCTACGCTGCCCGAGGCCGCGATCTACGTCTACGACAACAATTCCGCGGACGGCACGGTCGATGTCGCCCGCGGCGCCGGCGCGCTGGTCGGCCGCGAGATGCATCAGGGCAAGGGCAACGTCGTGCGGCGAATGTTCGCCGACGTCGATGCTGACATCTACGTTCTGGTCGACGGCGACGCAACGTACGATGCGGCAAGTGCGAGGACCATGATCGCACGTCTCGTCGAAGAGCGCCTCGACATGGTCGTCGGCGCGCGGCTCGATCAACACGAGGCCGCCTACCGCCCCGGCCATCGCACCGGAAATCGACTGCTGACGAGGTTTTTCGCGTTGGCCTTCCACGCCACCTTCAGCGATATTCTCTCGGGATATCGCGTGTTCTCGCGCCGGTTCGTGAAGTCGTTCCCCGTGCTGTCGAGGGGCTTCGAGATCGAGACCGAACTTTCCGTGCACGCGCTGGAATTGGAATTGGCAGTGGCCGAGGTCCCGACGCCTTACTACGCGCGCCCGAAGGGATCGACCTCGAAACTCAGCACCTGGCGCGATGGTTTGCGAATTCTGCTCACGATCGTCGGCCTTTACCGTTCGGAGCGGCCGCTGGCCTTCTTTTCCGGGCTCGGCGTTGTGCTCGCGATCGTTTCCGTGGGCCTCGCCATTCCCATCTTCGTGACGTATTTCGAGCAAGGCATCGTGCCGCGCATTCCGACTGCGATTTTGTCCACCGGTCTGATGCTGTTGGCGTCGCTCTCGATCGTCGCAGGCCTGATCCTTGATACGGTGACCCGCGGCCGCCGGGAGATAAAGCTGATCGCCTATCTGGAGCAGGCGCCGCCCGGCGAGGAGCGCGCCCGGCGCGAGCGTTGAGGAGGAAAGGCGTTGCAGAAGCCCGATAAAAAGGCGGACGAAGATGATTGGTGCGAGCTCGTACGCACCAATGATGCGGTGCTGGTTTCGGCGGTGGCGGCTCTGCTCAATGCCGCTTACATCCCCCACGTCGTGCTCGATCAGAACATGAGCGTGCTCGAAGGTTCGATCGGCATCCTCCCGCGCCGTATCCTGGTCAGCCAATGTTGTAATGATGAGGCGCGTAAATTGCTGGAGGACGCCGGTCTCGGACACGAGCTCCGTCCGGATGCGCGCTGAGGTCGCCGAGGATGCCGTGCTCGGCGGCAAGCTGCGGCTCAAGCAGCCGCGAAGCGGACACCGGGTCGGCCATGACGCAATTCTCTTGGCGGCGGCGTGTCCGGCGCGCGTCGGAGAACACGTGGTCGAGCTGGGCGCCGGCGTGGGCGCGGCGGGACTGTCGCTCGCGCGTCGCGTCGAGGGCACCGACGTTGCCCTGGTCGAAGTCGATCCGTTTCTGGCCGAGCTTGCAGCAGAGAACGCACGGCTCAACGGGCTGGATACGCGAGTGAGCTCCATCGTCCTCGACGTCACCGCGCCGGCACGCGCGTTCGCAGCCGCGCGTCTGATGCCTGAAACGGCCGCGCGCGTCCTGATGAACCCGCCGTTCAACGATCCGGCGCGGCAAAGAGTCTCTGCTGACCCTCAGCGCCGCCTCGCCCACGTCGGTTCCGGCGAGACGCTCCCAGCGTGGATCAAAACGGCGGCCCGGCTGCTGCGTCCGCGCGGCACGCCGACCATGATCTGGCGGGCTGACGGTCTCGCCGAGGTGCTGCAGGCGCTT
>DASQXF010000404.1:0-5582 GCA_035639895.1 Xanthobacteraceae bacterium | reverse complement strand
TCGGCGCCCGCCGCAATCGCGATCTGTGCCGCATGCACGGGATCGGGGTGGCGCCCGCCGCGTGCGTTGCGGATGGTGGCCACATGGTCGACATTGACGCCGAGGCGAAGGTGTGGAGCCGACATGTCCTTGCCGTCAGATCGTGCCGCACACGATCTAGCCGCCTACGCTCAAGTTGCAAGATTTGTGAGTTGCAAGATTTGTGCAGGAGAGCGCGGGCAAGGGGCAGCACTTCAAGCGTTCACCCGCTCGGCCTGCGCCACCACGTCCTTCGCCCGCAATTGCGCAATAATCGAGTTGAGGTGCTTGATGTCGAAGACCTCGAGATCGATCGTCACGGACGTGAAGTCGGGCGATGAGCGTTCCATGCTGATATTGTCGATGTTGCCGTCGTGCTCGGCAATGATCTGGGCGACCTGGGCGAGCGATCCGGGCTCGTTGACGGTCTGAAGCACGATGCGTGCTGGGAATCGCTGCGGCGTGCGTTCCTCCACGTCCCAGCGCAGATCAAGCCAGCGCTCCGGCACATCCTCGAAATCCTTCAACGCCGGCGATTGGATCGGGTAGATGGTGATGCCCTCGCCGGGAGTGAGAATGCCGACAATACGGTCACCCGGTACCGCTCCGCCGTTGGGCGCAAACCGCACCGGCAAATCGGAGTTGATGCCGCGGATCGGAATTGCTGGGCCCGGCTCCCCCGGAACCTTCGCCTTGACGGACTTGGCGCGCTTGAGGCCGAACCAGCCGCTTTCCGGCTGCGGCTGCTGCGCCATGGCGGCTGCCCGCTCCTCCTTGTAGTCGGGGTACATGGCGCGCACGACGTCGGCCGCGCTCATCTCGCCGCGGCCCACAGACGACATCACCTCTTCGACCGAGGCCCGCGCCAGTCGCGACAGCGCGCCTTGCAGCTTTTCGTCGGAATAGAGGATCTTCGCGCGCTGGCAGAGCCGTTCGACGATGCGGCGGCCGAGACCGGCATATTGGTTGCGCACAGCGGCGCGAGTGGCGCGCCGGATCGCGGCCCGAGCCTTGCCGGTGGTCACAAGCGATTCCCAGGCTGCCGGCGGCGCCGTCTGCGCGCGGGAGGTGATGATCTCGACCTCGTCGCCGTTGGCGAGTTCCGAGACCAACGGTGCGATCTTGCCGTTGATCTTGCAGCCGACCGCCATGTTGCCGACGTCGGTATGTACCGCGTAGGCGAAATCGATGGCATTGGCCCCGCGCGGCAGCGCAATCAGCTTGCCTTTCGGCGTGAAGCAAAACACCTGATCGTGGAACAGCTCGAGCTTCGTGTGTTCGAGGAATTCCTCCGGGTTCGAGCCTTCGGCGAGCAGCTCGATGGTGCGGCGCAGCCACGCATAGGCGCTCGATTCGCGCGAGAGCATCTCGGTGGGCGAGCCCAGGCCGTCCTTGTACAGCGCATGGGCGGCGATCCCATACTCTGCGATCTCGTGCATGTCGCGGGTGCGGATTTGCAGCTCGACGCGCTGCTGGCTCGGGCCGATCACGGTGGTATGAATGGAACGATAGTCGTTCTGCTTGGGCGTCGAGACGTAATCCTTGAAGCGACCCGGGACCACCGGCCAGGTCGTGTGCACGATACCGAGCGCCTGGTAACACTCGGCGAGCGTCTTCACCACGACGCGGAAACCGAAAATGTCGGAGAGCTGCTCGAAGCCCACCGATTTGTGCTCCATCTTGCGCCAGATCGAATAGGCGCGCTTGCGGCGGCCGGAGACCTCCGCAGTGATGCCGCGTTCGGAGAGTTTTCGCGTGAGCTGCTGCTCGATGTCGGTCACAAGGCCAACGTTTTTCGCTTCGAGCGTGTCAAGGCGCCCGCTGATGACGGCATAGGCTTCGGGATTGAGCTCGCGGAACGCCAAATCCTCGAGCTCCTCGCGCATGCCATGCATACCCATGCGTCCGGCAAGCGGAGCATAGATGTCGAGCGTCTCCTCGGCGCTGCGCCGGCGCGCCTCGGGCGGCATGTGGGACAAGGTACGCATATTGTGCAGCCGATCCGCCAGCTTGATCAGCAGCACCCGCACATCGTCGGCGATGGCCAGCAAGAGCTTGCGCAGGTTCTCCGCTTGCTTGGCCTCCTTGGTAACGAGGTCGAGCTTTTTGAGCTTGGTGAGGCCCTCGACCAAAGCGCCGATGTCGTTACCGAACATCTGGTCGATCTCGGCGCGGGTTGCGGTGGTATCCTCGATCGTGTCGTGCAGCAGCGCGGCGGCGATGGTGGCGTCGTCGAGCTTGAGATCGGTCAGAATGGCGGCCACTTCGAGCGGATGGGAAAAGTAGGGATCGCCCGAGGCGCGTCTCTGCTCGCCGTGCGCCTTCATGGCATAGACGTAGGCGCGATTGAGCAGCGCCTCGCTGGTCTTGGGATTGTAGCGCTTCACGCGCTCGATCAGATCGTATTGCCGCATCATTTGCGGCTGCGACGGCTTCTTTTGTTTTACCGCTTTTTCAAAGACTTGAGAGACAATGTTAAGGCTGCGCTCAAGCGGCGCCCGCGTCCGCGATTGATTCTGCATCCGTGGCAGATTGGGCGAGGAAGGCGCCATCGCTATCCTTGGGTCATGCTCCGCATGGATCGGCGGACATAATACCCTAAGGATATCACCACCGTTGTTAACGGCTACAAGGCATGCCCGTTAATCGCCTGCCCGGTCCAAGCAGGCCAACGCCCTTACTCTTCTTCTTCCGGCTGTTCCTCGGGCGGGGTGAGGCCTTCCAGTCCCTTGAGCAGCTCTTCCTCGGTCATCCGATCGACCGTGACCTCGGTGTCATCCGCATCGACCGTGCCGCCGGCCGTCGTGATCAAAGGCGCCGCCTCGGGCTCCGGCTCGTCGACCTCGACATATTTCTGCAGGGAATGAACGAGTTCCTCCTTGAGGTCGTCGGGCGAGATCGTTTTCTCGGCAATTTCGCGCAGCGCGACCACGGGATTTTTGTCGTTGTCGCGATCGATCGTGATCTGAGAACCGGACGAGATCATCCGCGCGCGGTGGCTTGCCAACAGCACGAGATCGAAACGGTTCTCGACCTTATCGATGCAGTCCTCGACGGTGACGCGGGCCATGCTGGTATCGCTCCTGCAATGGAACTTGTGAAATGCGGCTGTTAGGTAGCGATCTCGCCGCCAAAGTGCAAGGCGAAATTCACGCCTCACATTTTCCTTGGCGTCCCGGCGTGCCTCTGTTAGGCAGGTGAAGGAACCGCTGTGCGATCCTTAGTCTTGTATTTCGGATTGGGTTGTGACGACGAGCGCATACCCGCAATTGAGCGGCAGGCGATCACTCCATCCCGATGAGCCAAGGATCCGGCACCATTAGCCGGCGGCTGCGCGCGTTCGGAGTAGCTATCTTAGTTTCAATAACCTTACGCGAGAGCAATCATGGAACCTAAAACGGAAAAAATCGCTCTATTCATTGACGGCGCCAATCTCTACGCCACCGCCAAGTCGCTCGGCTTTGATATCGATTACAAGCGTCTGTTGCGTGAGTTTCAGTCGCGCGGCTATCTGTTGCGCGCCTTCTATTACACGGCGGTCATCGAGGATCAGGAATACTCCTCGATCAGGCCTTTGATCGATTGGTTGGATTATAACGGCTACAGCGTGGTGACCAAGGCGACAAAGGAATTCGTCGATCAAACCGGCCGGCGCAAGATCAAGGGAAGCATGGATATCGAGCTAGCGGTCGACGCGATGGAGATTGCAGGCTCAATCGACCACATGGTGTTGTTCTCGGGGGATGGCGACTTCCGTTCCTTGGTCGAGGCGGTGCAGCGCCGCGGGGTGCGCGTGACCGTCGTGTCCACCATCTCGACGCAGCCGCCGATGGTCGCCGACGAGCTGCGCCGGCAGGCCGACATCTTCCTCGACATCGTCGAGCTGCAGCCGAAAATCGGTCGCGACCCGGCCGAGCGTGCGGCACGTGAAGCGCGCGAGCCGCGCGAGCGCCACACGCCGCAATTCCTGCAGCGCTCGACGGCGCCGCAACGGGCGGGCGCCGGTGCGAGCGTGGATGACGACGACGATTTCGAGGACTGAGCGCCCCGCGATGTCCGACGCGTCCGGTAAACCCGGTCGCAACTGCCCGCTTTGTCCGCGCCTCCAGGAATTCCGGCGGGAGTGGCGCCGCCGCGAGCCGACTTGGTTCAACGCCCCGGTCGCCTCATTCGGTCCGCCGAGCGCGCGGCTCCTCATCGTGGGCCTCGCTCCCGGACTTAGGGGAGCAAACCGCACCGGACGGCCGTTCACCGGCGATTTCGCCGGCGAACTGCTCTATGACACGCTCAAGCATTTCGGCTTTGCCCGCGGCAGTTATCGTGCCACTCCGCAGGATGATCTCACTCTCGTGGATGCGCGCATCACCAATGCGGTGCGTTGCGCGCCGCCGGAGAACAAGCCAAGCCCGAAGGAGATCGAAACTTGCCGCGCTTTTCTCAAAGCGACCATCGCCGAGATGCAAAATCTACGCGCCCTCGTGACGCTCGGCCGAATTTCCCATGAGAGCACCGTGGCGGCACTCGACCAGCGCCGCTCGGCCGCGCCGTTCGGTCATGGCACATCGCACGACATCGGCAAACTGCGAATTTTCGTGAGCTACCACTGTTCCCGCTACAACACGAGCACTGGCGTGCTGACGCCGAAGATGTTTCGCGATGTCTTCGCGGCGGCCCGCGCCTATCTCGGCGATTGAAACTACCTCATCCCCAGGCCCGCCCCGCGCGCAATGCGCCGTGAGCTAAGCCTCGCCGATCCTACCCTTGCGAAGCCAGGCGATGACTTCCTCAGCATTCTTGTCCGGCGGGAATACCGGATAGAACAGTTTAGTGATGACGCCGTCGTCGATGACGAGTGCCATGCGTTTGAGCAGCGTCATGCCGGCAACCTCGAACGTCGGCAACTTGAGGGCGCGCGCAAGCTCGAGCCGTTCGTCGGAAAGCACCGCAAACGGCAGGTGCAGACGCTCCACCGCTTCGCGCTGATACGCGCTGTCCTGCGTCGACAGACCAAACACACGCGCGACTCCGAGCCGCTCGAGCTCGGCAAAATGGTCGCGAAAGCCGCACGACTGCGGCGTGCAGCCGCGCGCGCCCGGGATCTCATTCCAACCGTCCGGCATCGACCGCCCCGGCACGCCGGTGCGCGGGTAGATATAGACCACCGTGCGGCCGGAAAGTTTCGACAGGTCGACCTGCGAACCATCGGTCGCCTCGAGCGACACGGAAGGCAGCCGCATGCCGGTGAGGTGGCGTGCGGCGCCATCGTCCTGCGGTACTGGGAGATCGGCGGGCAGAACGGTTGGATCGTGCAAAGTGCTCATGCACGGTCTCCGCCTTCGAGATGGTAGGAAATGAATTCCAGCAGCGAGCCGTCAGGGTCGCGGAAATAGATGCTAGTGCCGGAGCCCTTGGCGCCGAAGCGTTCGATCGGACCCGCATCGATCGGGACGCGGCAGCGCTCGAGGTGGGCGACGGCGTCCGCGATCGGCCCATGCCATTGGAAGCACAGATCACTGTTGCCCGGCGCTACCGGAATCCGCGCCACCTCCGCCGGGTGAAATCCG
>DASQXF010000403.1:0-3222 GCA_035639895.1 Xanthobacteraceae bacterium | reverse complement strand
ATATAAGTGTCCTTTAGCGTCTTGCCGTGGACAGGAAAAGGGTCGGCTTCATTGGTCTCGCATTCGCAAAGCGGCTAGCATGGGTCGAAACGGGAGGAACTCATGGCCAGAACCAATGCGAAGTCGTCAGCGCGGCGAGCGTCCCGGCGGACAGCGCCGAAACGGCCGATTGCGCACAAGCGGGGCGGCAGGGTGCGAGCCAAGCCCCGGTCGCCGCAGCGCTTTGTCGTCAGCCATCACCGGGAGGACGACTTTGAGGGCGGACTGCGCACTTACGCGAAATATCGCGATCTCGGCATTGCCGACGCGACCAACGGAATGGTGCGCGCGCACGTGATCCGCTTCATTCCACCCTGCCGCCCGGAAGAAGTCTCGAAGCGGCACTATCACGACGTCGAGTTCCAGATGATCTACGTGCTCAAAGGCTGGATCAAGACCGAGCTCGACGGCCAGGGAGCGATCGTCATGCGGGCGGGAAGCGCGTGGATTCAGCCGCCACGCATCGAGCACGTGGTGCTCGATTACTCGGACGATTGCGAAGTGCTCGAAGTCATCCTGCCTGCGGATTTTGCGACGGTGGAACTCGAATAGCCGCCGGACAGCAAGAGGGTTTCGGGCGTCACTGCTTCGCCGCGATTGATCGGATCGCGCGCCATGACCCCCCTATTGCGGTCGTCCCCGCGAAAGCGGGGACCCATATTCCAGAGCCGGTAATCATGGGTCCCTGCTTGCGCAGGGACGACAGGGAACAGGCCCGGTTTACTCCGCGGCTTTCCCTGTTGCCTCCGCCGCGCCTTCCTCGGCGCCGCGATGGTCCTGCTTCTCGCCGATGCGCGCGGCTTTGCCGCGGCGACCGCGCAGATAATAAAGCTTGGCGCGGCGAACCTTGCCGCGGCGCACGACTTTGATCGAGTCGATCATCGGCGAATAGAGCGGAAACACGCGTTCCACGCCTTCGCCGTAGGAAATCTTGCGCACCGTGAAATTCTCGTTCAAGCCCGCGCCCGAGCGCCCGATGCAAATGCCCTCATAGGCCTGGATGCGGGTGCGCTCACCTTCGACCACCTTGACGTTGACGAGGACGGTGTCGCCCGGCGCAAAATCCGGGATTTCCTTGCCGGCGGAAAGCTTAGCGATCTGCTCCTTCTCGAGCTCTTGAATCAAATTCATGGGAATTCTCCTTCGGCAGCGCCAATCGCATAAAGCGCGCATTCCTTCGGCTGTGCGGATGGGCGGAGCTTCTACGACACCGGCGCCGCTTTGTCACCCGCCCCGGCGGGGCTTCTTGCTGCGTTGGGTGGGCGGCTTTTCACGCTCACCGGCGGCGGCCAAACGCCCCGCCCATAGGTCCGGCCGGCGCGTGCGCGTGAGGAGCTCGGCTTCGGCGCGGCGCCAGGCCTCGATCTTCGCGTGATCGCCGGAGGTGAGCACGGCAGGGATCGAACGCCCCTCCCAGAGCTGCGGCCGCGTGTATTGCGGATATTCGAGCAGGCCGTGGCTGAAGCTTTCCTCCGCGCCGGAGGCCTCCTTGCCCATGACGCCGGGTAGCAGCCGCACGCAGGCGTCGAGCAGGACGAAGGCCGCGACCTCGCCACCCGAAAGCACGTAATCGCCGATCGAAACCTCCTCGAAGCCGCGCCCTTCGATGAACCGCTCATCGACGCCTTCGAAGCGGCCGCAGAGGATGACGGCGCCGGGCCCTGTGGCCAGCGCTGCAACTCGCTGTTGCGTGAGCGGAACCCCGCGCGGGCTCATCGCCAGGCGCGGACGCGGGTCGTCCGCGCCTACCGCCGCGTCGACAGCACGGGCAAGCACGTCGACGCGCATCACCATGCCGGGTCCCCCGCCCGCAGGCGTGTCGTCGACGGAGCGATGCTTGTCGCTCGCGCACGCACGGATATCGACAGGTTCGAGCGCCCACAGACCGGTCGCGAGCGCCTTTCCCGCCAGGCTCGCGCCGAGCGGCCCCGGAAACATGTCGGGGAAGATGGTGAGAACTGTCGCGCGCCACATGTTGATCAAGAAATCCCGCTGTCGTCCCCGCGCAAGCGGGGACCCATGATCACCAGCCTCTGGAATATGGGTCCCCGCTTTCGCGGGGACGACAGTATATGAGGTGGCGAGTCTTCAGTATGGCTCATGCCTCGATTGCCACGCGTCGCTAAGCGCCGCCGCTTTCCGGCGCCGTTTCGAGCGGTGCCACCACGATGCGCCCGTTCGCGAGATCGACGCTGGGCACGAAGGCGGCGGTGAAGGGCAGCATGATGCTCGTTCCGCCTCCCGCCGGCAGCAACTCGACGATATCGCCGGCGCCGAAATCGTGAACCGCTACCACCGTGCCGATCTCGGTCCCGTCGGCGGTGACGGCGGATAGCCCGATCAAATCCGCATGGTAGAACTCGTCAGTCGCGAGCGGCGGCAAGCGCTCGCGGGACACATACAGCCTGACATTCGCGAGCCGCTCGGCCGTATCGCGATCGCCGACTCCGCGGAACCGCGCGATGAGATGATCTTTGGCGGGGCGCACCGCCTCGATCTCGAAAGTCGCCGAGCCGTCTTCGCTCGTGAGCGGCCCGTAGCCGGTCACGGCCATGGGATCGGCGGTGAACGATTTGAGCTTCACCTCGCCGCGAAGGCCATGCGCGCCGCCGATCTGGGCAACGCAGATGCGCTCCGCCACGACGGGCTATCCAAGTGGAAGCGCGTCAGCTTGCCGGCGCGCCGCCGGGGGGAGCCGCGGATTTGGCAGCTGCCGCGGCCTTGGCGGCTTCCTCGGCCTGCGCCTTGCGCTGCTTGCGCGGGACCGCGCGCGTCGGATTGTTGCGCGGCTCGCGCTTCATCAGCCCCGCTTGGTCGAGAAAGCGCAGCACGCGGTCGGTCGGCAACGCACCTTTGGCGAGCCACGCCTTCACCTTGTCGAGATCGAGCTTGAGACGCTCGCTCTTATCCTTGGGCAACAGCGGGTTGAAAAATCCGAGCCGCTCGATGAAGCGGCCGTCGCGTGGCGAACGGCTGTCCGCAATCACGATGTGGTAGACCGGCCGTTTCTTGGTCCCGGCGCGGGCGAGACGAATCTTCAGGGACATCTGATTCCTTTCTGGTCGTGTTTCAACTCACATTGGCAGCGTGTCCCGGACGCGGCGCAGCGTGTAGCGCACGACTGTGCGCGAACGGTGCGCCGCTGATCCGGGACCGTTACAGACTGGAACGGTCCCGGGTCTG
>DASQXF010000402.1:0-3852 GCA_035639895.1 Xanthobacteraceae bacterium | reverse complement strand
CTTCGAGCGAGAGCAAGTCGGCCTTGGGCAGGAACGTCATGTTCTCCGCCATGCAATAGACGCAGCGAAAATCGCAGCGGTCCGTCACCGACACGCGCAAATAGGTGATCGCCCGCCCGAAGGGGTCGACCAGCGAAGCATTCCTCTTTCCTTGAGCCTTGAAGGCGAAATTGTCCTGCGTCATCACCGGAGGCGATATGGGTCCTGCGCCGCGTCAGTAATCGGAAGCCCGCGCATCGCGCCTGCCGAGCGCACTGCGTTCTCCGCTCTAATATGGGAATTCTGACGGATATCGGCCAGAGCGTCTAGCTTGCCGGCAAGGGATCTCGCCGTTTTAGCGGCAAGCGGACTAGCGGGACGGCCAGGGGTACTCGGTCGCGGACGGTGCCGACTCGGCCGGGGCGGACGGCGGCGGGACGAGTGACGGCGCGGCCGTTGCTGCTGCAGCGGTCGGCGCTGCCGATGCCATTGGCCGCGGTGCTGCGGGACGGGCTGCTGTCGCCACCGGCGTCTGCTTCTTGGCAATTGGCTTCTTCGGCGGCTTCACGGCCTGCAGGGCAACGTGAACCGGATTGGGCGCGAGTCGCGGGGTGGCACCATCGGCTTCCGGCCGGACGGACACGGTCTGCGACTGATAGCCGCTGAGCGCAAGCGTTACCGAGAACTCGCTGCCGGGCTGGACCAACAGCTGACAAGGCGTGCGACAGCTCTGGCCCAACGAGGTTTTCGCTTCTGCTCCTGGCGGTTCGGACACAATGGCCAGGGTCTCGGATTGCGGAGCGGATTTGAGAAAATCCAGGCTCGGCATCGTTGCAGAACACGCGGCCAGCATCAGTCCACAGGCCACGACGGCAACCACTCGGCTCATGATCCCACCCCTGGCGGCAGCTGCCGCCACTCCCCAGAACGCAACCATAGAGGCATGCCAAGCCGGAACAACCCGGGGCGCCCTCCACGGGTGTGGCTAGCGCGCTAAATTGCCCCAAGTGTGGCGCCTATAAGGTAAAATACGAATTAATATTACTCCGCCGCAGTGCGACTGGGGGCGCGCAAAAGCTCGAATATGGCATTTGGCAGTTCGCCAAGTGCACTGATCACCCGTTCGGGCCCAAATTCGTCAACCGGGCTCTCGGTATAGCCGTAATCGACGGCAACGACCGGAACTCCGGCCGCGCGGGCGGTGGCGATATCGGTCCCGGAATCCCCAACCATCACTGCGTGATCCATCTTGCCGCCAGCGCACGCGATGGTCCGCCGCAAGAACTCCGGATTGGGTTTTCGCAAGCCGAACGTGTCCGCCCCACAAATGGCGACGAAGCGGTTCGAGAGGCCGAGCGCGTCGAGCAGCCGCACCGATAGCCATTCCAGCTTGTTGGTGCAGACTGCAAACCGACAACCGACGGTGCCGAGTTTATCGAGCGCGGTTTCCAGTCCCGGGAACGGCCGAGAACGATCGGCGATGTGCGCCGCATAATGCGCGATGAACTCTTTGACGAGCCGGTCCATTTCGTCCACGCCGACCTTGCGTCCTTCGGCTCTGAGCGAGCGTTCGATCAGCGAGCGCGCGCCGCCACCGACCAAGTTGCGCGCGGTCTCGTAAGCGACCGGCGGCAGACCTTCGCCGGCGAAGACGGTGTTGAGCGTGGCGACGAGATCGGGCGCGCTGTCGACCAGCGTGCCGTCGAGATCGAAGACGACCGTCGCACCCCCCACCATGAATGAGGGCTAACCCAGGATTGGCGCAATAGTAAGGCTCGGCACGCTACCGCTCGGCGAGCGCCTGGCTCGAGCTCCTTGCCGCTCGCCCCCTGAAAGCGGGCCGAGGGATTTGACGCGTGTTCCGCCCCGGCGGATGGACTATGCGCCCGCGCTGAACGGCGCTAGATAGACCCCGTTTTTGCTGCAATGCCGAGCCGATTGTCTCATTTGCGATGGATCTCGAGGACCAAAAACGCGCAGCCGCCGCCCGTGCTCTCGAATTCGTGCGTCCCGGCATGCGGCTTGGCCTCGGCAGTGGCTCGACCGCCAAGCATTTCGTCGAGCTTCTCGCGCAGCGCGTCGGCGCCGGGCTCGACGTCATTTCCGTGGCCACGTCGGAGGCAACTCACAGCGACGCCGAGCGGTTCGGGATTCCGCTCACCACTCTGGATGAGACGCCGCAGCTTGATCTCACCGTGGACGGTGCCGACGAGATCGCGCCCGATCTGAGCCTGATCAAGGGCGGAGGGGGCGCGCTGCTGCGGGAAAAGATCGTCGCTTCGGCTTCAGCGCGCATGATCGTCATTGCCGATGAATCGAAATGGGTTTCTTCGCTCGGCCGTTTCCCGCTGCCGGTCGAGGTGGTCCCCTTCGGATTGGGCGCGACGCGGCGGGCGATCGAAGCGGCGGCCACCGCGGTCGGTTGCACCGGCCCCGCGCTGCTGCGGCGTGCCAAGGACGGCCACGCTTTCGTCACGGACGGAGGGCACTGGATATTGGATGCCGCATTCGAGCGGATCGCCGATCCGAAATCGCTCGCCGAGCGTCTTGACGGCATTGCCGGCGTGGTCGAGCACGGTCTGTTCATCGGGCTCGCCCACGCGGCGATAGTCGCTGGCCCGAGCGGTGTGCGCGTGGTCGAGCGGCGCTAAGCACTCGAAGAGGAGGGTCTTTATGTTTTTCTACTCAACCGCGAGGCTGCTTTGCGCGACGCTGTTTGCGCTGGGGCTCGCACTCACTCTGGGTATCGCCGCTGCCGAGGCGCAACAGCCTTCGGCAACCGCGGTCGCGACTGCTAAGGAGGTCATCACTGCCAAGGGCGCCGGCGAACTCTATAGGCCTTTGGTCTCCGGCGTCATCGAGAGAACCAAGAGCGTCTTGCTGCAAACCAACCCGATGCTCAGCAAGGATTTGAATGAAGTCGCGGCCAAGCTGCACGCGGACTATGCGACGCGCACTGCCGAGCTCATGACCGAGGTCGCCAAGGTTTATGCCTCGCGCTTCACCGAACAGGAACTCAAGGACGCCCTTGCCTTCTACAAGTCCCCGCTCGGGCGTAAGTTGGTGACGGAGGAGCCCAACATCCTCGACCAGAGCATGAGAACTGCCCAAACCTGGGCCGAAGGTCTGTCGCAGGAGGTCATCGCCAAGATGCGCGCCGAAATGAAGAAACGAGGTCACGACATCTAGATGCAGCGCCCGGCGATGCCCCGGATCCGATATGGCTGATCACGACGTCGATCTGCTCGTCGTCGGAGCAGGCTCGGGGGGTGTGCGCGCGGCACGGATCGCGGCCGAATACGGCGCGCGCGTCATGGTGGCCGAGGAGTACCGGGTCGGCGGTACCTGCGTGATCCGCGGCTGCGTTCCTAAAAAACTCCTGGTCTACGCCTCGCGCTTTGCCGATGACTTCGAGGACGCTGCCGGTTACGGCTGGACGCTTAACGAACCGCGGTTCGACTGGCCAAGCCTCATCGCCAACAAGGACCGCGAGATTGCGCGCCTTGAACTCGCCTATACCACCACCCTCGGGCGCGCCGGCGTCGAAGTCGTCAAGAGCCGAGCCGTGCTGGAAGATGGGCATACGGTGGTTCTGGTCGCGAATGGGACACGGATCCGGCCCCGCTACATTCTCATCGCCACCGGTGCGGCGCCATGGATGGGTCCAGCAATCCCCGGCATCGAACATGTCATCTCCTCGAACGAGGCGTTCCAGCTGGAGAAATTTCCCGAGCGCATCCTGATCCAGGGCGGCGGCTATATCGCGGTCGAGTTTGCTGCGATTTTCAACGGATTGGGCTCCGAGGTGACCCTGGTCTACCGCGGCGAAAACATTTTGCGCGGTTTCGACGACGACCTGCGCGCGCACCTCAA
>DASQXF010000401.1:0-8973 GCA_035639895.1 Xanthobacteraceae bacterium | reverse complement strand
GAGGATGAACTCAAAATACTGTCGGGGATCGCAAAGGCCTTGGCCGAGGCGAAGCTATCGATTGAATCCGATTGCTCCAATGAAGCGATTTCAATCGGCGTGGCGGCTGAGGCACCCTATGGCGTTTGCACATTCTCCATGTCGGCGCCGGCTGCGGTCGAAACCGCGCGCAAGACAGGGGATTCAAGTTAGGCGCTCGCACGGCGGCAATCCTTATTCGCGGTCATGGCCCAAATTAATGTCGTAAGCGCGCGGATCGGTCCCATTCTGCGGGGACGTTGTCCGGTCGGAACTGATCGGTCCGGCAGCAAAACGGTCGATTTGACGAATCTCTTACTGAGTCAGACTGACCTCTCGGGAGTAGATTTTTCGCCCTTCGACCTGTCGTACAGCTACATTTTTTATTCAAAGCTGGACGGAGCAATCCTCCATCCTCGAGTTAGTGGAGATTTGGGCGACTCGGAGTGGTGGAATGCCAAGAGTATTGAACAGAATTTTTTGAAATGGCTGATCGCAAACAGGTTCCCCTACTATGAACGGGGCATCCCTGGATACCCCAGCGGAGCAATCACGCGGGAATTCTATGAAGCGCGTGTTCGGGCTTTGTGCACCTCGCAAATGGTGGAGTGCAACCCACCGCTTCCCTTCCTCGAGCCGCCGCCTCCAAACATTCAAGCTGTCGCGGCACCTACCCCGACCGATTTGGCTGCTCCCGCCGCCCCAACTCCAAAATGAGATGTACGTGTCCTTACGCTCACCGCCGCCGGCCAGCGGCAATTGACCGTCTGCGACGAGCTTATCCTCGCCCCGGCGGCGGTACTTCCGTGATGAGCCGCGCGCCGCGCTGAAACGTGACGTAGTCCCACAGCCACGTGAACGCGACAATGAATCGGTCGCGCACGCCGATCAGGAAATAGATGTGCACTAGGCTCCAGAATAGCCAACCGAGGAAGCCCGTGAGCTCGAGCCGACCGAGTTTTACCACCGCGGCGTGGCGCCCGATCGTTGCGAGGTCGCCGAGATGGCGGTAGCGGAACGGTGACGGCGGTGTCCGGCCTGCGACTCTCGCCGCGATGAGCCGCCCGACATAAGCGCCCATCTGTTTCGCCGGCGGCGCCGTACCGGGAATACCCGGCTGGTCCGCAACCGCGGCGGTGTCGCCGATCACGAACACGTTCGGATGGCCGGGGACCGTCAAATCGGGGTTCACTAACACCCGTCCCGCTCGGTCCTGCTCGGCATTGAGCCATCGCGCGGCAGGCGAAGCCACGACGCCCGCCGCCCAGATGACGGTGCCGGCGTCGAGGCGCCCGTGCTCGAGCTCAACGCCGCGCGCGTCGCACGCTATGACGCGGCTCGAGGTCATCACCTCGACGCCTTTGTTGCCGAGCGTGCGGCGCACGTAGTCCGACAGGTTCTCGGGCAGCGTCGGCATGATGCGTGGCCCTGCCTCGATCAGCACGATGCGCGCCGCAGTGGGATCGATGTGGCGAAAATCTTTCGCCAGGCTCTGCCGTGCAACCTCGGATATGGCGCCGGCCATCTCGACTCCGGTGGGACCACCCCCGACGATCGCGAAGGTGAGTAGGCGTCGCCGCTCGGCCTCGTCGGTTGCGACCTCCGCATGCTCGAAAGCGATGAGGATGCGCCGGCGGATACGGGTGGCGTCCTCGATACGCTTTAGGCCCGGGGCCACCTCGGCCCACTCGTCGTGCCCGAAATAGGAATGGGTCGCACCGGTTGCCAGCACGAGGTAGTCATAGGGAACGTTGATCGAATCCGTGTGAACGACGCGCTCGCCGGTATCGATGCTGCGAACCTCCGCCATCAGCACCGTCGCATTCTCCTGTTTCCGCAGGATGTGTCTGATCGGCCATGCCATCTCTGCCGGCGACAACGCCGCGGTCGCGACCTGGTAGAGCAGCGGCTGAAAGCAGTGATGATTTTGCCGATCGATGACGGTCACATCGACGGCAACGCGGCTGAGCGCCTTGGCGGCTTGGAGCCCACCGAACCCCGCACCGACGATGACGACCTTTGGACGCTGTTGCGGCATGCCGTGTTCCCGTGGCGTGCTCAGCTTGGCAAGTGGCTGTCGTCTTGCCAAGCCAGGCGCATGCCTTTAGCACTCCGCGTCGACACCGCATTCAAGCGAGGCGATGCGCGATGGCGACCCACAAGCTTCTCCTTCTGTCTGGCGATGGCATCGGTCCCGAAGTCATGGCCGAGGTGAAAAAGCTGATCGCTTTTATGAGCGCGCAGGGATTAGGGACTTTCGAGATCGAGGAGGGTCTGGTCGGCGGCTCCTGCTACGACGTCCATCAGGTTGCGATCACCGATGCGACCATGAGCAAGGCGCACGCGGCCGATGCCGTGATCTTCGGCGCGGTCGGCGGGCCGAAATGGGATGCCGTGCCGTACGACGTGCGGCCGGAGGCGGGGCTACTTCGGTTGCGCAAGGAGCTCGGCTTGTTCGCCAATATTCGCCCCGCCATCTGCTACCCCGCGCTCGCCGAATCCTCGAGCCTCAAGCACGAGGTGGTGGATGGACTCGACATCATCATCCTGCGTGAGTTGACCGGCGGGGTCTATTTCGGCGAGCCGAAGACCATCACCGATCTCGGAAACGGGCAGAAGCGCGCGATCGATACCCAGATCTATGACACGTACGAGATCGAGCGGATCGCGCGCGTCGCTTTCGAGTTAGCGCGCAAACGCCGCAACAAAGTCACATCGATGGAGAAGCGCAACGTGATGAAGACGGGCGTGCTTTGGCACGAGGTGGTCAAGGAGCTGCACGCACGCGAGTTCAAAGACGTCACCCTCGAGCACCAACTGGCCGATGCCGGCGGCATGCAGCTCGTACGTTGGCCCAAACAGTTCGACGTCATCGTCACCGATAACCTCTTCGGCGACATGCTCTCCGACATTGCCGCCATGCTCACGGGGTCGCTCGGAATGCTGCCGTCGGCTTCGCTCGGCGAGGTCGATGCCAAGACGAAAAAGCGCAAGGCCATGTACGAGCCCGTGCACGGATCCGCCCCCGATATCGCCGGCAAAGGCGTCGCCAACCCCATTGCCATGCTCGCCTCGTTCGGAATGGCACTGCGCTACTCGCTCAACATGGTTAAGGAGGCCGACCAGATCGACGCCGCTATCGCCGCTGCGCTCGCGCAAGGGCTGCGCACCGCCGATATCAAGTCGGAGGGCACCAAGGTCGTAGCGACGGCGGAGATGGGCGACGCAGTCGTCGCCGAGATGAAGAAACTCTGATGCCGGCAGCTGCCGATGGATCGGGCGAAGCTCGGCGGCGACGGCAGCGAGGATTCGTCAAGTGATTGAGGCGTGTCGAACCAGGTCCGTTGTTGCCGTCTTCCTTCTCATCGTGCTCGGCGCGCTCGGCGCCGACAGCGCGCGCGGCCAAACCTATCCGAACCGCCCCGTTCGCCTGATCGTCCCGTTTGCAGCGGGCGGTCTCAACGACGTGGTGGCGCGACTGATCGGCCCTTATCTGGAGCGGTCATTCGGCCAGCCCTTCATCGTCGAGAACCGGCCGGCCGCGAGCGGCATCGTCGGTACCGACGCGACCGCAAAGGCCGCGCCCGACGGCCATACGCTGCTGATGGTGGCGTCGAGCTTCACCGTCGTGCCCGCCACGCACTCGAAGCTGCCCTATGATCCGGAGCGCGATCTCGCGCCGATCGCCATGGTGGCGAAGAATTCGCTGTTGTTTCTGGTCAATCCAAAGGTTCCGGCCAATTCGCTTGCGCAATTCGTCGCGTTCGCCAAAGCCAATCCCGGCAAGCTCAATTATGCCTCCCCCGGCGCGGCCACACAAACGCACCTCGTGATCGAGCTGTTCAGCCGCAAGGCGGACATCAAGCTGCAGCACATCCCTTACCGCGGTGGCGCACCCGCCATGACGGCGATGGTGGCGGGCGAAACGCAATTCACCGCGATCTCGACCTTGCTGTCGCTGCCGCAGATCCAGACCGCCGCGCTACGCGCCATCGCCACTGGAAGCCTCAGCCGCGATGCGCAGCTGCCCGATTTGCCGACCGTCGCGGAACAAGGCTTTCCCGGTTTCGAGGCGATCCAATGGATCGGATTGCTGACCACGGCGGGCACACCGAAGGATGTCATCGAGCGCATCAATGCGGAACTCAACCGCGCGCTGCGCGATCCCGATCTCATCGCCAAGTTCGCGCAACACGGCCTCTCGCCGGCCGGCGGGACGCCAGCCGACTTTCAGCGCACTATCGCCACGGATCTCAAGAATTGGACCGAGACAGCGCGTGCCGCAAACATCGCGGCCGAGTGACCCCTACGCGTCGAGTTACCAGCCGTATGGATTGTAGCGGCTGGGAAGATCGAACGGCCCAGGCAGCGGCGACTGATGCCAGCCCACCCGGCCGCCAGTGTTGGTGACCGCACTCAAAGGCATCGAGTATGGGCCGGGAGGAAACGCGTAATCTGTGAACTTGCGATCGCCCGGCAGAACTTCGGTTCCAGCATCGAGGAACGAACGCGGGGCGACGGTGACCCTGGCCCGCGGACGGCCGACCGGACGATCCGACCGGGCGGTGTAGACTTGTCTTTTACTGGTTTGGGCCTCGGCCGGCGCCACAGGGAGGGCGGTCGCCGCGATGATCGCAAGGCACAGCCCAGCCGCGCAGATTCTGATGTCCATGGCGCCTCTCATCCGATTCTTGCCAAACAATACGATAGCGTTGTTTCGGCTTCCGTAACAGGAGCCGAGGCCGCTGGACCATCACTTCGTCGCGCGGTGTGTCAAAATTCCCTCTATGACCGGCAGGGATATTTGTTTGATATTTTTGCGCTTCGGGATGGAATATTCTCCAATTTGGCACTCTTTAGAATAAACGATCAGGGAGACGACGATGCCGGGCAGGATAGAGCGCTCAATTGAAGAACTTTACCACGACGATCAGGAACGAGCCGATGCGGTCGTCTTCGGCCGCCGGAGACCGATCGACCGCCGTGGCTTCTTGGGCGCTAGCGGCCTCGCCGCGATAGGTGCGGCGGTCGGCGGCACTATTCCTTTCGCCGATCGGATGCCAGGGGGATTGATCCCGGCCGCGCTCGCGCAATCGCCCCCCGCGCCCCCCAAAGGGCCGCAATATCTCAATTTTTCCGGCAAGAGCGATAAGCTGGTCGTGCTTGGCGAGCGCCCGCTGGTCGCTGAGACGCCTGAACACTTGCTCGACGACGATACGACGCCGGTCGACAAGTTCTTCATCCGCAATAACGGACAGATTCCGGAGGCGGCGAAGGATCCCGATAACTGGAAGATCGTCGTCGACGGCGAGGTGAATCAGAAGCTCGAGCTCACGCTGGCCGAGTTGAAGGCGAAGTTCCGGCCGGTGACGCAGCGAATGGTGCTGGAATGCGGCGGCAATGGCCGCTCGTTTTTCACCCCTCAGGCACGCGGTAACCAGTGGACCAATGGCGGCGTTGGTTGCGCCGAATGGACCGGCGTGCGTCTTGCCGACGTGCTCAAGGCAGCCGGCCTCAAATCCTCCGCCGTGTTCACGGGTCATTACGGTGCCGACCGCAATTTAGCCGACGCCAGCAAGGACGCGATTTCGCGCGGCGTGCCGATGAAGAAGGCGCTCGATGCCAACAATCTCATCGTATTTGCCATGGACGGTCAGCCGCTGCCGAACATTCACGGCGGACCCGTGCGACTGATCATTCCAGGCTGGCCCGGCTCGGTGTCATCGAAGTGGCTCACTCGCATCTGGGTGCGGGAGAAGGTGCACGACGGTCCGGGGATGGGCGGAACATCGTATCGGGTCGCCATCTATCCGATGGTGCCCGGCGACCGGCCGGACGAGAAGAACTTCCGGGATCTCGAATCGATGCCGGTGCGCTCGATCATCACCAGTCCGATGAACGGCACCACCTTCGGCAAGGACGTGCGCGAGGTGAAGCTGCGCGGCGCGGCCTGGGCCGGCGACCTCACGGTAAAGCGCGTCGATATTTCGATCGACTTCGGCGCGTCCTGGAAGCGTGCCCAGCTTACCGCACCAAAAAATCCCTACGACTGGCAGCGCTGGACCGCGACGGTAAAGCTGCCGAGCGAGGGCTATTACGAGATCTGGGCGCGAGCGACCGATTCCCGCGGCATCATGCAGCCGCATGTCGCGGGCAGCTGGAATCCGCAGGGCTACGGCGGCAATCCGATGCACCGCGTCGCGATTCGCATTGCATGAACCCACGTCTGGCCGCCTGTCTCGTGTCGCTCGCGGCGGCACTTGCGGCTGCACCAGCCGCCGCGCAACCGGCCGCGTTCACGCCGCGCGATGAAAGCCCGGAGGACTATCCCGACGGCCCCGGCCGCGAGCAAACGTTTTACGCCTGCACTCCCTGTCATGGATTCAAGATCGTTGCGCAGCAGGGACAGACGCGGCGCCAGTGGGACGACACGCTCGAGTGGATGACGCAGCGGCACAGCATGCCGCGGCCGAGCGACGGCGACCGTAAGGTGCTGCTCGACTATCTCGAGGCGGCGTTCCCCGCGCGGGCTCCGCGCGGGTGGCAGAACCCGTTTCAGAAATAGTGCTGTGCGTCGCACGCTCCGCCTTCGAATCGGCATTGTCAGACCCTACATTGTCGCCTAGAAGCCTTTCGCACGCCCGCTGGCGGCGCTGAGAAACGTTGGAGTTGACAATGGGTTACAGGGTCGCGGTGGTCGGGGCCACGGGTAATGTGGGCCGCGAAATGCTCGGCGTTCTCGCCGAGCGATCGTTTCCCGCCGACGAGGTCGTCGCGCTCGCCTCGCGCCGCAGCCAGGGCAGCGAGGTCAGCTTCGGCGACACGACACTCAAGACCAAAGCGCTCGAGCATCACGACTTCTCCGACATCGATATCTGCCTGATGTCGGCGGGCGCGGCGGTGTCGAAGGAATGGTCGCCGAAGATCGCGGCGGCCGGCGCGGTCGTGATCGATAATTCCTCCTGCTGGCGCTACGACGCCGACGTTCCGCTGGTCGTGCCGGAGGTCAACGCCGATGCCGTCGCTGGCTTCCGCAAGAAAGGCATCATCGCCAATCCGAATTGCTCGACCGCGCAGCTCGTGGTCGCGCTCAAGCCGTTGCACGACAGGGCGAAGATCACGCGCGTAGTGGTAGCGACCTATCAATCGGTCTCAGGGGCCGGCAAGGAAGCGATGGACGAATTGTTCACGCAGACCAAGGCGGTCTACACGCTCGACGACATCACGCCGAAGAAGTTCACCAAGCGCATGGCCTTCAACGTGATCCCCCACATCGACGTGTTCATGGAGGATGGCTTCACCAAGGAAGAGTGGAAGATGGTGGCCGAGACCAAGAAAATCCTCGACCCCAAGATCAAGGTGGTCGCGACCTGCGTGCGCGTGCCGGTTTTCGTCGGCCATTCCGAGGCGGTGAACATCGAGTTCGAGAACCCGATCACGGCGGAGGAGGCGCGCGAGGTTCTGCGCGACGCGCCCGGCGTGATCGTCATCGACAAGCGCGAGGCCGGCGGCTACGTCACGCCCTACGAGGCGGCCGGCGAAGATGCGACCTATGTCAGCCGCATCCGCGAGGACTCGACGGTGGAGAACGGGCTCGTGCTCTGGTGCGTGTCCGACAATCTGCGCAAGGGCGCGGCGCTCAACGCGGTGCAGATCGCGGAATGCCTGATCAACCGCAAGCTGATCGAGGCCAAGCGCAAAGCGGCGTGAGGCTCGCCGCAACCTGGGTCTTGTCACGTCCAGATGGCAATCGGAATCCCCAGCCCGTCGATCTCCGGCGGCGAGGGAAAAGAAATGGCCTCGCCACGAGCCAATCGCCGCGCGACCACCAGCGACGCGAGTGCATCGATCCAGTCGTCGCGCGCAACCGGCTTCGGCAACGGAATATCGATAGCATTCGCCGGCACCCCCGCACTGACGAGCAGCCGAGCGCGTAGCTCGATGCCGATTTGATTTGGCTTGCCCTTTATCTTCTTCGGTTCGGCCAGCGGTTTCGAGCCGTTCATCCGCCAAAAAGCGACCTCGGGATGCACCTCGAAGACCCGGCTCAGCAAGTCCTGGCGGCGCTGCAGGAAGAGATCTACGTCCACGATCTTGCGAAAGATGTGGAATCCCTGCTTCGCCACGGCCCTCCCTTGCGCTGAAGTCGCGCGGGCAACGTCGCACGCACGAAGAAAGCGCGTGCGCTCGTCCGGTTCATTGGGATCGGCGCCCGCGTAGACGGCGGCGCGTGACGGGATCGAAAATACGCTCGATTGCCGTGCGCCAAGAAGCGGCCGCACCAACCACTCCGGCGTTCTACCCTTTGCCCCCGTCTGCTCCGGCAAGCCGATCGGAATATCGACGGCCGCCACGCGTGGCCCTTCGCCGTCCGGGAACAACTCGGCCAACGACGCGATTTGGCCGAGCGAGATGTCGGTCAAGTTCCGATCTGCCAGGGCGACGACCCATCCGCCCACGCAGCCGTCAACACCGGCAAGCCATAGGTCAACTTCGCGCATCGTCGGAGAGGTTGGCAATGCAGGCACTCCCTCGCTAGGCTAGAACCCATTAGAGGGGCGCATCAACATGACCATCCGTCCGCGCCGAAGTGTGCTCTACATGCCGGGCTCCAACGCCCGCGCGATCGAGAAGGCACGTACCTTGCCGGCCGACGCCGTGATCCTCGACCTCGAGGATTCGGTTGCCCCGGAGGCCAAGGCCGCCGCCCGCCAGCAGGTCATGGACGCGGTGACCGCAGGCTTCGGCCCACGCGAGGTGATCGTGCGCATCAATGGCCTCGACACGCAGTGGTGGCTGGACGATCTCAACGCCGTCGCCAGGGCCAAGCCCGACGCGGTGCTGGTGCCGAAGGTATCGCGCCCGAACCATCTGGAAGATGTGGCCGAGCGCCTTGTCGACATAAGCGCCGACCAGAAGATCCGGGTGTGGGCGATGATGGAAACGCCGCTCGCC
>DASQXF010000400.1:0-3784 GCA_035639895.1 Xanthobacteraceae bacterium | reverse complement strand
GGCTGATCGGGGTCGGGACCGTGCCGAAGTTTGCCATCGGCCAGCGGGCGCTCATCCTGCGCACAAGAGCAGGAAATATCCTGTGGGACTGCATTTCATTGATCGATGCCGCAACGATCGAGCTGGTGAACGGACTCGGCGGGCTTTCCGCCATCGCGATCTCGCACCCGCATTATTACGGCACCATGGTGGAATGGAGCCGAGCCTTCGGCGGCATTCCCATCCATCTGCACGCCGCCGATCGGCAGTGGATCATGCGGCCCGACCCGACGATCAAGCTGTGGGAGGGCGACACGTTGCAGCTCGCGGGCGACATCACGCTCATCCGCTGCAGCGGGCATTTCGCCGGCGGCACCGTGCTGCATTGGGGAACTGGCGCAGACGGGCGCGGCGCTCTCTTGAGCGGCGATATCGTGCAGTTGCTCCCCGATCGTAAGTTCGTGAGCTTCATGCGCAGCTATCCCAACCTGATTCCGCTTTCGCGCCCCGCCGTGGCGCGGATCTGGGCGATGCTCGAGCCGTTTTCATTCGACGCTGTCTATGGCGCGTTCTTCGATCGCGGCGTCATCCCGCGGGGCGGCAAGGATGCCGTCAAACGTTCGGTGGATCGCTACCTTGCTTTCGTTGGGGGCGACGGCACGGCGGAGCAGCGTTGACTCGAACGAGCGGTCGCGCTGTGGGTTGATCCGATCCGCCCAACGTCCCATCACAAACGTCACCACAAGTGTCGCCCGCGCCGACGACTAACCCCCCGCACTGTTCCCAGACCGCCGCGTTCCTCGCCGGGTTTCGAGCGGCGTGGGGGGCGGCGCTGGCCTATGTCGTGATCGGGACCTATCTCGGCATCGCGGCGCTGGCGCGTGATTTCGGCTTCGATCTGGGGTGGGTCGTAGCCTCGACCCTCCTGGTATGGGCGGCGCCGGCGCAAGTGATCCTGGTGTCGGCGCTGGGCACCGGCGGCGGGGCGGTCGAGACTGCGCTGGCGGTCGGCGTCAGCAGCGCGCGTCTGTTGCCGATGGTGATGTCGCTGCTGCCGTTGATGCGAGGACCGCACACGTCGCATCGGGCGCTGATCCTGCCTGCGCATCTCACCGCGGTCAGCGTATGGATCGAGGCGCTGCGGCTGTTGCAGAGCGTGCCGAGGGAGCGGCGCGTCGCGTTCGTGAACGGACTGGGCGTTGGCTTCATGGCTGCGGCGCAGGCGGGAACGGTGGCCGGATACTATCTCGCCGGATCGCTGCCGCCAGTCCTGAGTGCGGCTCTGCTTTTCCTTACCCCGATATCGTTCTTGATCTCCACCACGCGAAACTGCCGCCTCATGTCCGACTGGCTGGCGCTCGCGTTCGGGATCGTGCTGGGACCGCTGATGGCGGCCTTGCACTTGGGTCTCGATCTGCTGTGGACCGGCATCGTGGGCGGATCGCTGGCCTATGCCATTCACCGGCTGCGTGAGAGCCTCCAATGAGCGAACTTAATGCGTATCTCCTGCTCTTGCTGGTCGGCTTCTTGCCCAGTGAAATCTGGCGCATGCTCGGTTTCGTCGCCGCTCGCGGCATCGCCGACGAAACTGAGCTGTTCTTGTGGGTGCGTTCGGTCGCCGTCGCCGTGCTCGCGGGTGTTATCGCGAAGCTCATTCTGTTTCCGCCCGGAGCGCTGGCGAGTGTGCCGTTGCTCATTCGTCTCGGTGCCATCGGGTGCGGATTCCTCGCGTTCCTAGCCGTGCGGCGATCGGTCTTGGCCGGCGTAGCCACTGGCGAGGTCGTCCTCATCCTCGGCGCGCTCACGCATGGGATTTGAGGCCCTCACCGCAACGCGGCGGCAAGCTGCTTGGCCTGATCGGCGAGCACCTCCGGCGCCTCCTTCTCGCTGGCCGGCGGCTTGAGCGGAACACCCGCCTTGCGCGGGATCACGTGAACGTGCAGGTGGAATACCACTTGTCCTCCTGCGCTCTCGTTGAACTGCTGGATCATGATCCCGTCGGCACCGAACACGCCGACACTGGCCTTGGCGATCTTCTGTGCGATCTTCATGACATGGGCGAGGTCGTCGGGAGAAGCGTCGAGGATGTTGCGCGCGGGCGCTTTCGGCAGAACGAGCGCATGGCCGCTCGCGCGCGGCATGATGTCGAGGAAGGCGAGCGCCTTGTCGTCCTCGTAGATCTTGTAGCAGGGCAGTTCACCGCGCAGGATCTTGGCGAAGATATTGCTTGGATCGTAAGCCGGCATGATTTTCTCTCCTTCGTGCCCGGATGCGGTGCCGCGCGAAGCTCTTGCGGAGCGGTGCGCCGCTGATCCGGGACCGCCACGGGCTCGGACGGTCCCGGGTCTGCAGCGCACCACTTCGTGCTGCGCTGCGCCCGGGACACCAACACGGCTCACAGCTCAAGCTCGTTAGACAGGTCACGCCAATCTGGATTGAACTTGTCAACCAGCTCGATCTTCCACGCTCGCCGCCAGCGCTTGAGGGTCCCCTCACGCGCCCGAGCTTCGAGAATGGATGAATATTCCTCATAATATACCAGCATCATCACTCCATACGTTCTTGTGAATCCCGCCACCAGCTTTGGCTCCTGCTCGGCCAGGCGTCGGACGAGGTCGTTGGTCACGCCAACGTAGAGGACGCCACGCGGTCGGTTGGCAAGAATGTAGACGAAGAAGCGGCCACTCATGTCAGTCTCCGTGTCCCGGGCGCAGCGCAGCACGGAGTGATGCGCTGCAGACGCGGGACCGTTGCAATCCGTGGCGGTCCCGGATCAGCGGCGCACCACTCGCGCTCTGCGCTCGCGCTGCACCGCATCCGGGACACACGCTGCCTTGCATCTGCGCGCACCTCACACCTTGCGGAACGGCGCCGCCTCCGTGAGTTCGGCGCCCGCTGCCGCCACGTAGGCGCGCTCGCGCCTGAGGAAATCCTCGATCGCGCGCCGCAAGGCCGGATCGACGATATAGTGCGCGGAATAGGTCGTCGTCGGCATATAGCCGCGCGAAATCTTGTGCTCGCCTTGCGCGCCGGCCTCGACGCGGGCGAGCTTGTGCTCGATGGCGTATTGGATGGCTTGGTAGTAGCATAGCTCGAAATGCAGGAACGGGTGGTGCTCGCTGGCGCCCCAGTGGCGGCCGAACAACGTATCCGAGCCGATGAAATTGATGGCCCCGGCAATCCAGCGTCGGTTGCGCTTGGCCATGACCAAAAGGATGCGGTCGCGCATCTTCTCGCCGACAAGCGAGTAAAACTCGCGCGTCAGATACGGGCGGCCCCATTTGCGCGAGCCGGTCTCCATGTAGAACTCGAAGAACGCGTCCCACACGCTTTCGGTGAGATCCGTGCCGGTGAGCCAATGCACGCTGATCCCGGCGGCGAGCGCGTCGGTGCGTTCGCGCCGGATGGTTTTTCGCTTGCGCGAGGCGAGGGCGGCTAGAAACGCATCGAAGCTGGCATAGCCGGCGTTCTCCCAATGGAACTGCTGATGGGTGCGTTTGAGGAAGCCGCGCGCGCCCAGGACCTCCCATTCCGCTTGGGTCGGGAAGGTGACATGAACCGAAGACGCGCCGCAGCGCCGGCAGACATCGGTGAGCGCGTCGGCGAGATGCGCGCGCACGACCTCGGCGTGCGGTCCCGGGCGCACGAGCAGCCGGCGCCCGGTCGCGGGCGTGAACGGCACCGAAACCTGCAGCTTGGGATAGTAGCTGCCCCCGGCACGCTCATAGGCCTCCGCCCAGCCATGGTCGAACACGTATTCGCCGCGCGAATGGGATTTCACGTAGCAAGGGACGACGCCGATGAC
>DASQXF010000399.1:0-11793 GCA_035639895.1 Xanthobacteraceae bacterium | reverse complement strand
CCGGGGTCGATCGAGCGGCTGCTGCCACGCTCGCGCGAGGAGGCGATCGCGATCAGCCGCAAGGAGCATCCCGCTATTCTCGGGGCGATGTACGACATCGATGTCGCGCAGCTGGGCACCAAAATCGCGGAAAGCAGCTTGTGGCCGACCGTCGGGGTGCAGGCAGGCCTGCAGCACCAATGGGAGGCCGATCCAACGCTGAGCACCAAGCGGCTCGACAACGCCTTCGTCCTGGGACAGGCCAACGTGCCGATCTACGACGGGGGGCTGGCGGCCTCGCAGATCCGTCAGGCCAAGGAGATCGCGATGCAAGCGCGTATCGTGCTCGAGCTCGTCCGCAATCTGACCCAAACCGCGGTCCTGGCCGCCTGGGTCACCTACGAGGGGGCCAAGGTCGCGCTCGCCGCCGCCGAAGCGGAGGTGCGCGCCGCCACCATAGCGCTCAGCGGCGTGCAGAAAGAAGCGGCGGCGGGACAGCGCACGACGCTCGACGTCCTCAATTCGCAACAGGACCTCACGCTCGCACGCGCGCGACTGATCGGCGCGCAACGCGACGTCGTGATCGCCGCCTACGCGCTGCTCGGCGCCACCGGCCGCCTCGACGTCAAGACGCTCGGGCTCAACACGCCGGACTACGCACCTGAGGTCCACTATCACCAGGTGCGTGATGCTTGGCACGGGCTACGCACGCCCTCGGGTCAGTAATCACCAGCGCGTCGGGCATGACAGCACAACCCCGCCGCCGGATTCCGCGCCCATCGATCAGCAGACCCAGATTCTCAGATAGCCCCAGCGGGTCGGGACCCAGCGCCAGCAGCCGTAATAGCCGGAATAGGCATAAACGCCGAATCCGCGAAAGCCGCGGCGGAAATGGCCGACGTGATGGAAGCGGCCGACCCCGCGGAAGTGACCAACACGGAAACCGCCGTGGTGCCCCATCCGATGGGAGCCGCCATGGAAGCCGTGTCCGCCATGATGGCCGCCATGATGTCCGCCGTGTCCGCCGTGACCGCCGTGCCCGCCGCCGTGACCGCCGCGCGCAGCCGCGATGGTCGGCGTGACAGCAATCATCGCGGCAGTGATGGAAAGGGCGATGGCCGTTTTTCGAAACATCGATCTGTCTCCTCCAGAGGCCATCCACCGGCCGCGATGCTGCCTGCCGGTGCCTGAAGCCAAGCTGAACATCGGATCACGGATGCGTGAGGTTGATACCGTGAGGGTGTCGCACGCATGTTTTCGAGGGCGCCGTCAGGCAGGTGTAAGCAAATAATGGAAAGTATTGGTCGCGCGCTGAAATGCGACCGCGCGTCGTGCAATCTCGTTGATGGATCAACGTCACGCAATCAAATCCGAGGAGATTCATCGTGCTTCTCATCGCCTATTACGTGGTATTCATGATCGCCGGCGATCTCGCCGCTTATGCGATCGGCAGCATCACCGAATTCGAGTTCGGCGGCCAAGTGAGCCTGATTGTCTTCCTTGCGCTCTACTTCCTGTTCCTATGGATCGCTTGGGTGCTTGCGGTGTGGATGACGAAGCCGCCACAGGGCGAACCGGAGAGCCGCGAACCGGCGTGACGATCGACCAGCCCCTTATGCGAAGCTGATCCAACTCATCCGTCGCGGCGCCGCCAAAGCGGGGACCATGATACCGCCTCTCGAATATGGGTCCTCGCTTACGCGCCGGGACGACAGCGGCCGATCCGAACCAATCCGCTGGATTTTCGTATTACCCAACGCGTACAAAGCCGACCGAGAACGTTGCGCCGCGGGTCGGACGGTTCTCGACGCTGATTGTTGCGGCATGAGCTTCGGCGATGCGCTGGACGATGGAGAGTCCCAATCCGGCACCTCCTATCCGTCGCCGGTCGCGTCGCCAGAAGCGCTGAAAGATTAATTCGCGCTCTTCCTCTTTGATTCCCGGGCCCTCATCGAGCACCCGCACCATGCCGCTGTCTTCAACGACGATCTCGACCGTCGTCCCCGGCGGAGAATGGTTGATTGCATTCTCGACCAGGTTGCGAATCGCTCGCGACAGCATCTCCGCATTCCCGCTGACCCAGACCGGCGCCTCGCTGCCGCTCAAAGCGATGTTCTTGCCTTGCGCCAGCGCCAGCGGGGCGGCGAACTCCGCGACCTCGGTAGAGACTGCTCGCAGGTCCGCCTTTTCCAGCGGATCGATCGAGAGAGTCTCCAGTTCCGCAATGTCGAGCAGCTGATTCACGATGCGTGCCATGCCTTCGATATCCTTGTGCAGCGCCTTGGATATGTCGCGATCGGCCAAGCAGTCGATGCGGCTGCGCAGAATTGTCAGCGGGGTGCGTAGTTCATGCGCCGCGTCGGCGGTAAACTCCCGCTGCACGCGGAATCCGCCCTCGAGTCGATCGAGCGCCTGATTTACGGCCTCCACCAGCGGTAAGATTTCTTTCGGGATTTTCTCGGGCGGTAGACGGATATCCGTTCGCCGCGGATTGATTTTCTTAGCGAGTTCCGACGCATTGAGCAGCGGCCGCAATGCGCGGCGGAAAATCACGATGTCGATCGCCAACAGAAACAGCAGCATCGGCAGCGTGATCCACCCCACCCGTTTGAAGAAATCGGCAACGATGTCGTCGACGATGACGTCCCGGTGTGCGAGATCCTCTCCGACCTGTACCCAGACTTTGTGTCCATCCATCTCCTTGGCGACGCTGACACCGGAGATGGCGGCGTCGCCGTGTCGCGTGTCCAGGTACGTGGCATTGGGGGCACGCGGATCCGCGGAAAATATCGGCGATCGGTTCTTGCGCGAAGAAAACAGAGTCTGGCCGGTGTCGTCGACGACTGCATAGGAGTAGCGTCCGACCGCTTGCGAGTAGATGTCCTCGAGCGCGGGCGGCAGATCCAGCTTCCAACTGCCGTCTGCTCCCAACACGAGGTAGTGCGCAACCAGCTGTGCCTGCTCGCGCATGGCTTGGTCGTGCAAGTCGTTTGCCGCCCATTTGAAGAACCAATAGAGCACCACCGGCATGACGATCGCGGTGATCACCAGCGCAATCACGTGCAAGAAGATGATCCGCGAGAAGATCGATTTGAATGAAATCACGCCGTCTTTTCCTCGGAAATGAGGTATCCGACGCCGCGAATGGTATGGATTTCCACCTTAGCGCCGCGCTCGGACAGCTGTTTGCGCAGCCGATGGATATAGACCTCGACCGCGTTAGAGGCGACTTCGCCGGACAGGCCGAAAATGTGATCTTCAACCAGCTTTTTGGAGACAACACGGTCCTTGCGGCGCATGAGGATTTCAAGCACCGCCGTCTCGCGCGCGGAGAGGACCTGCGGCTTGTCACCGATGAAAGCCTGCCGGCTTTCGGTATCGAACGTGAGGTTGGCGATTTGCAGCGAGCGTCCGAGCAACTGGCCAGGGCGACGTAGAAGTGCTTCCAGGCGGGCTAACAGCTCCTCGAATGCGAACGGCTTGACCAGATAGTCATCCGCACCGCTCCGCAGACCGCCGACGCGGTCTTGCAAGCCGCCGCGAGCGGTAAGCACCAGAACCGGAAGCGGATCCTCGCGCTGGCGTAGCTCGCGCAAGATGGAGAGCCCGTCAGCATCGGGCAATCCGAGGTCGAGAACCATCGCGGCGTAGCGAGTCGTCGCTAGGGCGCTCTGTGCTTCGGCTGCGGCGGTGAGAACATCGGTTTCATAACCTGCAGCCGCAAGACGTTGCCTGAGCAGCTGCGCCAGCTCTTCATTATCCTCAACCAGCAGCAACCTCATGCGCGACCGCTCCGATCAATGCTGCTTTGCTGCAGATCTGCGCGCAGCTCCCGGTGCGCGGCGGCTCGGTCACTCCGCCGGCGCGGCGACCGCCTGTTGCGGCGCCGGCCGCGCTGCCCGGCGGGAGAACAACAGGATCAGCACGGGCAGTGTGATGAGAATGACCAGGGGCGCGAGCATCATGCCTCCGACCACCACCACGGCCAGCGGCTTCTGCACTTGCGATCCGATCCCGCTGGACAGCGCCGCCGGCAATAGGCCGACACCCGCGATCACGCAAGTCATCAGTACCGGGCGCATCTGCAGCTCGCCGGTCCGCACGATGGCCGCGGTGCGCTCCACGCCGGCATCAATCAATTGATTGAACTGCGACAGAATGATGATGCCGTCCATCACCGAGATGCCGAACAGCGCGATGAAGCCGATCGCGGCCGAAACGCTGAACGGAATCTGCAACAGCACCAATGCGAAAATGCCTCCGATGACCGCCATTGGGATCACGCTCATGGCCAACAGCGTATCGGTTACGGAGCCGAAATTGATCCATAGGAGAAGCGCGATCAAGGCAAGGGTGATCGGCACCACGACCCTCAGTCGTGCGATCGCATCCTGCAGATTGCCGAATTCGCCGACCCATTCCAGCCGCGAGCCGGCCGGCAATTCCACCTGCTGGGCGACCTTGCGTTGCGCCTCCTGGATCGCGCTGCCGAGATCGCGGTCGCGGATGCTGAATTTGATCGGCAGGTAGCGTTCCTGGCCCTCGCGATAGATGTAGGACGGGCCGGAGACGAGCTTCACATTGGCGACCTCGTTGAGCGGAATCTGTGTGACCCCGTTCGCCCCCTGCGCGCCGATCCGCAGATTCTGGATCGCTTCCGGATTCTGCCTGAATTGGGGTGCGAGCCGCACCACGATGGGGAAATGCCGGTCGCTTCCCGGCTCATAGAGATCGCCGGCCGATTCTCCGCCGATCGCCGTCCGGATCGTGGCATTGATGTCGCCCGGAGAAAGCCCATAACGCGCCGCCCGCGCGCGATCGATCTCGATCTGCACCGTCGGCTGGCCGAGCGAGGTGAAAACAGCGAGGTCGGTGATGCCGGGCACCGTGGCGAGCACAGCCTTGATCTTGTTGGCAGTGTCGGTGAGCGTCTGCAGATTATTGCCGAACAGTTTGATCGAGTTCTCGCCTTTGACGCCGGACACCGCCTCGGCGACGTTGTCCTGCAAATATTGCGAGAAGTTGAATTCAACGCCGGGGAACTCGGCCTCGAGCTTGCGCAGGATCTCGATCGTGAGGTCGTCCTTCTCGATGCCGGGGCGCCACTGACGCGTCGGCTTCAACGGCGCGAAGAATTCTGCGTTGAAAAAGCCAGCCGCATCGGTTCCGTCGTCCGGCCGTCCCTGCTGGGAGACGACCGATTCGACCTCCGGAAAGCTGCTGATGACGTTGCGCATGCGATTGACGTAGCGGTTGCCTTCCTCCAGCGAGATGGTCGACGGCATCGTCGCCCGGATCCACAGATTGCCTTCTTCGAGCTTGGGCAGGAATTCCAGTCCCAACGAGCGAATGGCCAGCGCGGCGAAAAGCAGCAGCGCGATTGCGCCGGCCAACGTCAACACGCGATTGCCGACCGCGAATTGCAGGACCGGGGAGTACAGGCGATGCAAGATCCGCACGATACCGGTTTCGATCTCGGTGACGTGCTCGGGCAATAGAATGGCGCTAAGCGCCGGCGTCACGGTAAACGTCGCGAGCAGCCCCCCCACCAAGGCATAGGCATAGGTCTTCGCCATCGGTGCAAAAATGTGGCCTTCGACGCCGCTGAGCGTGAACAGCGGCAGGAACCCGGCAATGATGATTCCGGCCGCGAAGAAGATCGAACGGTTGACGTCCGACGCGGCAAAAAAGATCGCGGCAAGCTTGCCCGAGAGGCCGTCGGGGGCTGCGACTGCGGCGGCCGGCGGGACCGCCGCCCCCAAACGGCGATAGATGCTTTCCACCATGATAACGGTAGCATCGACGATCAGACCGAAGTCGATGGCGCCGACCGAAAGCAGGTTTGCCGATTCGCCCCTCAGCACGAGGATGCCGACGGCAAAGAACAATGCGAACGGGATGGTGGCCGCGACGATGAGCGCGCTGCGCAAATTGCCGAGAAACACCCATTGCAGGGCAAAGATCAGCAAGATGCCGAATGCCATATTGTGCAGGACCGTTTGTGTGGTGATATCGATCAGGTCCTTGCGGTCATAGATGCGCTCGATGCGCACGCCCGGCGGCAGAATGTTCGAGTTGTTGATCCGCTCGACTTCGCGCTCGACGCGCTTGATCGTCGGCATGCTCTGCTCGCCGCGGCGCATCAGTACGATGCCCTCGACGATATCGTCATCGGCGTCCTTGCCGGCGATGCCGAGGCGCGGTTTGTAACCGACGTGCACGGTTGCCACGTCGCTCACCAGGACCGGGTTGCCCCCGCTCTGGGTCAGCATCGTGTTGCTCAGCTCGTCCGCCGTACGGATGAGGCCCACGCCCCGCACCACCGCCGCCTGCGGGCCGATATTGACGGTGTTGCCGCCGACATTGATGTTGCTGTTGTTGAGCGCCTGCAGCAGCTGCGGCAGCGTCAGCCCATAGGCGATGAGCTTGTTGAAATCGACCTCGAGCTCGAACGTTTTGGTCTTACCGCCCCATCCGATGACGTCGATGACTCCGGGCACCGCGCGGAATCGTCGCTGTAGCACCCAGTCCTGCAGCGTCTTGAGATCAAGCACGCTGTAGCCGGGAGGGCCGACGAGCCGATAGCGGAAGATTTCCCCGATCGGGCTGACCGGCGAAATCTGCGGCTGCGCGTTGTTGGGCAGGTTAGGCAGTTGTGAGAGCCGATTGAGAACCTGCTGCAGCGCCTGTTCGTAGGTAAACTCGAACGAGAACTGCAGCTTCACGTCCGAGAGACCGTAAAGCGAAATGGTGCGGATCGACGTAAGATTACGCAGCGCTGCGAGTTGCGCCTCGATGGGGATGGTGATGTAGCGCTCGATCTCTTCGGCCGACAGCCCCGGACTTTGCGTGATCACGTCCACCATTGGCGGCGTGGGATCGGGATAGGCCTCGATGTTGAGCTCGCGGAAGGCGATGATCCCGCCGAACAGGACCAGCACGAACAACAACACCATCAGGACGCGGTGCCGGAGGGAAAACGCAACGATCCCGTTCATGGCGTCGGTTTGGGGACTGCTTCGCTGCCCGCCGACGCCACCCGGTCGATGAAGAGACTTCCCTTGCTGACCACGCGATCGCCCGGGTTGAGACCCTTGAGCACCTCGACCATGTTGCCGCTGGTGAGCCCGACTTTGATAGGCCGCAACTCGATCGCCTTTTCGTTGTCTTTCTCCCTCACCACCCAGACGCGGGCGGCATCACCCTCGTAAATAATGGCGTCGCGGGGGACCGCGACCGCGTCGCCGCTTTCGCCGGTAAGGATCTTCACGCTGGCGAACATTTCCGGTTTCAGCAGGCCGTCAGTGTTGTTGACGGTCGCGCGCACCAACAGCCGCCGGGTGGTCGGATCGAGCGACGCGGCCACGTAGGAAATCTTGGCCGGGAACGGCCGGTCCGGATAGGCGAGCACGGTGAAGTAGATCGGCTGGCCGTCACGCACCATCGGCGCTTCGGTCTCGCGGATATAGGCGATCACCCAGACGGTGGACAAATCTCCGATGATGAAGACCGGGTCGGTCTGACCGCTGCCGACATATTGGCCGGGGCCGACCTTGCGTTGCACGATCGTCCCGGCGATGGGGGCCGTGATCAGCGTGGCCGGACTGATCGTACCTTTCTCCTGGAAATCAAAGATCTCCTGGTCGGTCTTGCCGAGAATGCGCAAGCGGTTGCGCGCCGCCTCCAGCGCGACCTCCGCGGAGCGCACGTCGTTCTCCGCAGCGTCGAGCGCCGCGCGGGCGTTTTGCACCTCTTTGAGGGGCACCGCCTTTCCCTCATAGAGCATGCGCTGGCGCTTATCGATGATTTCGGCCAGGTTTTGCGCCGAGCGCGCCTTGTTCAAGGCCGTGGCAGCCGAAATGAAATCGTTCTGCGCCTGCACCATGTCCGTCGCTTGGACCGTGAACAGCGGGTCGCCGACCTTCACGATGTCGCCAGGCTTGACGAACAGTTTGATGACTCTACCGGCATAGGGAGAAAAGATCGGGGTCGAACGATCCTCATCGACCGCGATCTTACCTTCGGTCACCTGCTCGGACCGAAACACACGCTGCTCGACCGGTTCGACCGTCAGCGTCGCCCATTGCGCGGACGTCGGATGGAACACCCCCGGGGTTTTCTTGGACGGGCTCGACGCTGCCTTATGTAGGTCGCGGACCTCGCCATTGGTGCGCGATTTGGCGACCCAGACCCCGGCGCCGGCGGCGAACACCAGAATCAGGACGATCAGCACCTGCACGCGCGCAGGTAGTGCGCGCGCCCACGAATGCGGGCGATGGGGATCCCTGGACACCTGTTTCCAACCTCGGGCGACGCCGTTTTAGGCTTATATCCGAGCGGCGTTCTTCCTACCATAAACATACGATGCTTGGGTGAACGAGCCGAGGCACCGAAGGATTCCGGCCTTCATGAAAATGCTCATCGCGCCAATTAGCCGGGTCGTGGTTAAAGCGCTGACCGCCCATCACGTCTGCCGGTCCGGAGTGATGCATCCTCTCGTCAGTTCCGGCCTCTGATATGCGGCTGTTGCTATTTGTTCGCAAGGCCGCCTGTAAGGTGGGTGTAAGCTAGGCGATCTGCTCCATCTTCGATCAAGACGCCCGCCAGCGCTGCGGGTATTGCCTCGGCCTACCGCCGAGTACGCGAATGCCAGGCTTGGAAGGCTGCGGTCGAGCTCCTCATCCGCCACGAAATGCGACAGCTCGCCGGACCCCGATCATGCCGACGCCGAGCTCCGGACCCCAGGATGCATCGATTCGGCCGCCGCCTTGCCCAGCCACGCTATTCCGCCGCTTCCGTCTGCAAGCCGGCGTATTCCCTGTCGGTCAGTGTCTGCAGTGCCGGCATCACCTCGCGGGCGAACAGCCTGATGTTCTTCTCCGTCAGGTCACCGGGCAGCGTGGCGAACTGCAACATCGCCAGGAAATTCTGGAAGCCGAGCAGCCGATGCGCATCCACCAGCTGCTTGCGTACGGTATCCGGGCTGCCGCACAGGATGATTCCCTGCTCGACCAGGGTGTCGATGGTGTGTTCCTGGCCGGTGACCGAGCGCTTGTGACTCAGCATGTTTTTCAACGATTTGGCGCTGAGATAGCCGGGCGGAAATATCATCTGGAATGGCTGCCGCAGGAGCTTGTTGAACAGCGCCTCGATGTGGGGGCCGGCTTCGGCGCGCGCCTTGGCGTCGGTGTCGGAGACGAAGACCGGGGCACACCAGCCGATCTGGTCGGAGCTTGCCGTATAGCCATAGAGCCGCTGTGAGGCCTCGCGGTAGCCGTTGAGAAACCGGGCCACCGACGCGATCGGGCTGTAGGTCTGCAGATAGACGTATTTGCGCGAGGGATGCGCCGCCCATTCGATTGTCTCGCTCGAACCGGTGGAAGGCGTCCAAATCGGCGGATGCGGCTGCTGGTAAGGCCGCGGCCACACGTTGACGTACTCGAAATGATAAAACCTGCCCTCGAAAGCGAACGGGCCGGGGCGCGTCCAACTTTGGATGACGAGATCGTGCGCCTCCTGGAAGCGTGCGTGCGAGAACGCCGGATTGGAGCCCATGGAGTAGTACTCGGCGCCGATGCCGCGCACCATGCCGCTGATCAGCCGCCCGCCGGTGATGCAATCGAGCATGGCGTGCTCCTCGGCGAGCGTGAGCGGATGCTCGCGCAGACAGAAGGCGTTACCGAGGATCGCAATCTTCGCGTTCTTGGTGCGGCGCGACAGCGCTGCCGCCATCACCACCGGCGAAGGCATGAGCCCATAGGCGTTCTGATGATGCTCGTTGACGCAGATGCCATCGAAGCCGAGCTCCGCGGCAAGCTCGAGCTCGTCCAGATAACGGTTGTAGAGTTCATGCCCTTTATTCGGATCGAAATAGGTGTTCGGCAGCACTACCCAGGCGGAGCGATATTTGTCGCTGAAGCTCATGTCCAGATAGGCATACGGCATGAGATGAAACATGAAGACTTTCATCGCCGCCTCCGCTTTCCTCGATATGTCGCCGATTGTACGGCGCCGCGCCTGTTTTACCAGCGGCGAGCGCCTTGCTGGGTGAACAGCCGAGCCGCTAGCATCCGGGCTGTGATGACTGCCGGTCAGGTCCGCTGCCCTCTAAGGATACCGAGTGATCCAATCCCCCGAAGCACTGCCGGATCGCTTGCGCGACGTGGAGCACCTCGAGGAGGTGATGACCACGCCGTCGCAGGCGTTGACTGCCGCATTGCAACAACTACCCGGCGACATCATCGTGCTCGGCGTCGGGGGAAAAATCGGGCCCACGCTCGCGCGCCTCGCTAAGCGTGCCGCGCCGGATAAACGCGTGGTCGGTGTGGCGCGCTTCAGCGAGAAGGGCGTGCGCGAGAACCTTACCAACTGCGGCATTGAGTGCATCGCGGCCGACCTGCTCGAGCGCAAGCAGATCGAAGCGCTGCCGAAACTTCCCAATGTGGTGTTCATGGCCGGCCGCAAGTTCGGCTCCTCCGGGTACGAGGACCTGACTTGGGCGATGAACGCTCTCGTACCGGCCATGGTCGCCGAAGTCTTCGCCGGCTCTCGCATCGTCGCGTATTCGACCGGCTGCGTGTATCCTTTTGTGAACGTGCATCACGGCGGCGCGACTGAGACGACACCAACAACGCCGCCGTCCGGCGCTTACGCCAATTCCTGCGTCGCGCGCGAAGCGATGTTCCAGTATTTTTCGCGAACGCGCGGAACACCTGGCCGCATCATCCGCCTCAACTACGCGATCGACATGCGCTACGGCGTGTTGCACGACGTGGCGATGCGCGTGCTCGCTGGTACGCCGATCAATCTCACGACGGGCCATGTCAACGTGATCTGGCAGGGCGATGCCAATGCCATGGTGCTGCGCGCATTCACCCACTGCACGGTGCCGACAAGTCCGCTCAACGTCAGCGGGCCGGAGACGGTGAGCATCCGCTGGCTCGCTGAGTCATTCGCGCAGCGGCTGGGCAAGCCGCCCATTTTCACCGGAGTCGAAGCGTCGGAGGCTTGGCTCGTCAACACCGCGGAGGCGACGCGGCTGTTCGGCTATCCGAGCGTGCCGCTCGGCAAGCTGATCGATTGGACGGTGGATTGGGCGGCGCGTGGCATGCCGAGCCTCGGCAAAGACACCCATTACGATAGCCGCGATGGCCAGTTCTGAGCCGCGGCTCACGATCAAGGACTCGCTCACGCCGTCGGAATTGGACGACGCCGGCGCGCTGGTGCGGGAAGCGCGCTGGAACCAGCTGCCTGCTGATTGGCGAATTTTCCTCGCGCTCGGCCGCTTCTATGCGGCGCAATTAGACGAGGGCCGCATTGTCGCCACCACCGCGACGCTGCCCTATGGCGGCCGTTTCGCCTGGATCAGCATGGTACTGGTTGCGGGCGAATATCGCCGCCGCGGCTTGGCGACGAGATTGATGCAGCAGGCGATGCGCGACTTGGCGGCTGCCGATCTCCTGCCCATCCTCGACGCCACTCCCGACGGCCGCGCCGTCTATCGGCGGCTCGGCTTCGAGGACGCCTGGGGCTTCCAGCGGTTGATCCGCCGGGAACGACAGGGCGCAACGGCGAGTCTTCCCGCGCCGGCCGGCATCACCGTGCGGCCGATCGCGGACGAGGATTGGCCGCTATTGTGCGCCTACGACGCGGCGGCGTTCGGGGCCGATCGCGGCGCCGTGCTCGCCGGCCTGCGCGGGCGGCTCCCCGCCGCCGATCTCATCGCCACGCGCGCGGACGGCATCGCCGGTTTCCTGCTCGGCCGCGACGGCGGCTTGGCCGCGCATATCGGACCGCTCATCGCAGAGGACGATG
>DASQXF010000398.1:0-8086 GCA_035639895.1 Xanthobacteraceae bacterium | reverse complement strand
ACCGCCGAAATGATGCCGGCGCATTCGAAGCCGAGCCGCTGCCAGGCCGGCTCCGCTTCCGCCTCTGGCGGGAGCATCCCGGTCGCGGCCATCACGTCGCGGAAATTCAGGCCGGCCGCGCGCACCTCGATCACCACTTCTCCCGCCTGCGGTTCGGGCCGGTCGATGCAGGAGAGCACGAGGTTCTCGATCGACCCCGGCGCGCTCATGCCGACGCGGAAGGCCGGCATGCGGCTCTTCGGGTCCCATCGGCGGCGCCGCGGCGGCCACGAATCCTCCGCGATGGGCTCGAGCCTCGCCCCGAAACGCTCGCCGCCTCGCAGGGCGATTTCCGTTTCGCCCGTGTCCGCCACGATCTCGTCGAGCAAGGCGTCGGCGGAGATCGCCGCGAGGTCGAGGTCGACGAGAGTCGGCCGGTAGTCCGGATGCTCGTTGGCGAGCGAGCGCAAGAAGCCGGTCATTCCGGCATGGAGAAACGAACCATGCTGGCCCGATGCCGCGGCTGGCTCCGCGCCGCCCACCGTCGCCACCCACAGTCGTGGCTTGGCTGGCTCACTCGCCAACGCCTGCACCAAGGCCGCCACTCCCTCGATGGCGACGCGGGATGCACGAACAAGACCGGCCGCCGTCGGACGCCGCGCCGCCTCGTCGAGCGCCCAAAGGTGAATGACGTGAGTCGGGCTCTGCTCCAGCGCCGCGACCACGCGACCCAGGCTCGCGGCGTTCGACGTCGCTTCATAACGGTCTTCGGCGATCCGCGCGTCGCGACCGCCGTCGAAGACGAGCGCAGTCCGGCCGCCGCGCCCGGCGATCGATCTCGCAAGCGCCTCCCCCACTCCGCCACGATCGGCCAGGATCAACCAGGATCCGCCGAGCTCGCGGGGCCCTGCCGACAGCGCCTCGACCGGTGCCGGAAGGCTCACCCAACGTTCCCGATAAAGGCCCGTCGAAACCGCCTCTCGTTTGCTCTCCGAGCGGGGGACGCGAAGGCAACGCAGCCCGTCGATCGCCGCCACCAGGCGACCGGCGTCATCGATGATCGAAATATGTGTGACGATCTCGGTTGCGCTGTCCTGGAGGACGTGGGGGCGCGCAAAGATCGTGTCCGACGGCGCGCGAAACAGCCGCAATCGATCGATGGCGAAAGGGATCGTGACGTCCGCACCGGACCGCGCATCGTCGCCGAAGGCGCGCAGGCCGCGGGTGACCTGCAGGCAGGCGTCGAGCAAAGCGGGGTGAAGGATGTATCTGTCCGCGTCGGTGATCGATGCCGGCACCACGATCTTGCCGAGTGCGCAGCCCTCCGCATGCCAGATCGTTTCGACTCCCTGGAAAGCCGGGCCGAAGTTGTGTCCTTCCTTGGCCAGATCGCGGTAGAAACGCGCGCGGCCCACTTGCGGCGGCGGCTCGATCTTCGGCGTCCACAGATCGATCGGAAATTCGGGAATCTGCCAGCTTCGGATGCGCCCTGTCGCGCGCAAGACCCAATCGGTTCCGGCGCCGCGCTGTCGGCTGCGCACCCGGACGATTCCACGGGCCTGGTCGAGCGATGTTTCGATCAGCGTTGATGTTTCGGCGCTGAGAAACAATGCTTCGTGAAAGGAAATCGCCTCGACCTCGAGTCGCCCTTCGCCCAGCACTTGACGTGCGGCCGCGAGCATCAGCTCGACATAACCGGCCGCCGGGAACAACGCCGCGCCGTCGATGCGGTGATCCTGAAGATAGCGCGGAGAATTCGCGTCGACCTCGGACTGCCAGATCGGCTCGGTGGATCTGAGACGGTACCCGAGCAGCGGATGCACCGGGCCGTCCAAGCGCGCCGCACGGCTCTCCTCCGATTCCGCCCAATGGACTTGCTTCTCCCACGGATGGCCGGGCAGCTCGACGAACGTGCAGCGCCGCGGGACAATCGCGCTCCAGTCGATCGGCGCGCCATGCACGTGCAGCGATGCGACGGCCGCGACGATCGATTCGGTATCCGGGCGCTCGCGGTGGAGCGTTCCGAGCGCAAGCCCTTCGCGATTGCGTTCGGCGAGACACGCGCGGATCGGGGTGATCAGCGACGGATGCGCTCCGAGTTCGAGGAAAGTATCGCAGCCGGCATCGACCGCCGCGTCGATCGCCCGCTTGAACAACACGGGCTGGCGCATGTTGCGGCACCAGTAATCGGCGTCGAGCTCCTCGCCATGGATGGCCGCTCCGGTGACGCTCGAGAACATCGGAACGGCGACGGCTTGCGAGCGCAGACCGCGCAAGCTGTCGCCGAGCTCGCCGGTGAACGCATCCATCTGGCGGCTGTGGAACGCGTAGTCGACGTGCAAAATCCGACACAGCACATCCGCTTGCTCGCGGCCGACCTCGGCGATGAATTGATCGAGCAAGGCCCGCGGGCCGGCGACACTCACGAGCTCCGGACCGTTGATGGCGGCAACCTCGAGCTGTCCGTCGAATTTTTCGAGATAGTTCCGCACGCGGCCGGCAGCAAGCCCGATCGCGGCCATGCCGCCCTGCCGCCGTGCCCGCTCCTGTAGCCGGCTGCGGTGATAGACGACGTCCACCGCCTGCGGCAGCGAGAGCGCGCCGGCGACATGGGCCGCGGCGATTTCGCCGATGCTGTGCCCGACCACCGCCTCGGGCCGGATGCCCCACGCCGCCAGCCGCTCGGCAAGCGCCACCTGCAGCGCGAATATCGCCGGTTGGGCGACGGCCGTCTCGCTGATGCGCGAGCAGTCCTCCAGTCGCGCCAGCTCATCGAGCAGCGACCATCCGGACCGTTGCGAGAAAAGCTCGTCGCAGACCTCCATGGTCTCTCGAAACACCGGATCGTGCCGCAGCAGCCCGCGCCCCATGCCCCACCACTGGGCGCCTTGCCCGGTGAACACGAATGCGAGCCGCCGACCGCTCGTTCTGCGACCCGAGATCACGGCGTCGGACGTCTCGCCGGCGGCGACCGCGCGCAGCGCGCTCACCGCCGCGTCGGCGGATTCGGCAGCCACGACCAAACGATGATCGAGATGCGAGCGTCGCAGCGCCAAAGTTCCCGCGACGTCGGAGAACGCACATGGACGCGCCTCGAGCGCGTCCGCGAGCTGGGCACACGCGGTCGTCAGCGCGGTCTTGCTTGCTGCCGATACCGGAACGAGCGTCGGCCACCAATCAGGCGAAGCATCATTGACAATCGGTTCCGCCGGTTGTGGCGGCTGTTCGACAATCGCACAGGCATTCGTGCCGCCGAAGCCGAAGGAATTGACCGCTGCGATCCTCGAGCGGTACCCGCTCGGCCAGGCCCCGAGCTTGCGTTGCACGCGAATGCCGAGGCCGTCGAAATCGACGTGAGGGTTGGGTCTCTCGAAGTGCAGGCTCGGCGGAATCTCTCCGTGCCGCACGCACAAAGCCGCCTTGATCAACCCCGCGATACCGGCCGCCGGCTCGAGGTGGCCGATATTGGTCTTGATCGACCCGATGACGCAGGCGCCCTCCCCCGTGCGTCCTTCGCCGAACACCGTACCAATCGCGCTCGCTTCGATCGGATCACCGACCGCGGTCCCGGTCCCGTGCGCCTCGACGTAGCCGACATGGCTGGGACGAACGCCGGCTCTCGTGCAGGCCTGCCGCAGCATGGCGATCTGCGCGTCGCGGCTGGGGACCGTAATCGTGCTCGTGTGGCCGTCCTGATTGACGGCGGTGCCCCGGATTACCGCGTGAATGCGGTCGCGATCGAGCAGCGCTCGTGACAGGAGCTTGAGGATCACGATGCCGGCGCCTTCGCCGCGAACATAGCCGTTCGCGCGCGCATCGAATGCCTTGCAGCGGCCATCCGGCGACAGCATGGAAGCTCGGCTGAAGGTGATGGAGACGTCGGGCGTGAGCATGACGTTCACGCCGCCGACCATGGTCGCGTCGCATTCGCCGGTCAGCAGCGCCGTGCAGGCCGCATCGAGCGCCACCAGCGACGACGAGCATGCGGTATCGATCGCGAGGCTGGGTCCCCGCAGGTCGAGCCGGTGCGACAACCGGTTGGCCACGATGCTGAGCGCGCCGCCGGTGGCGGCGTGAACGTCGATCTGTCGGCGGCCGAACTGCTGTATGCCATGGTAGTCGCTGTGCGAAACGCCGATGTAGACACCGGTGCTGCTGCCAGCCAGGCTTTCGGCTGGAATACCCGCATCTTCGAGCGCACGCCATGCGACCTGCAGCAACAATCGCTGCTGGGGATCCATCAGCGCTGCTTCGCGTGGCGAGATTCCGAAAAAGCCAGCATCGAAGGAGGCGACGTCGCACAACAGGGCGGCCCGCCGACAGACCGTCTTGCCTGGCGTCCCAGGCGTCGGATCGTAGACCGCGTCGACATTCCAGCGATCGGCCGGCACGTCGATGACCGCGTCGCCTCCGCGGGAGAGAAATTGCCAAAGCGCATCCGGCGACTCGATGCCGCCTGGGAATGAACAGCCGATGCCGATGATGGCGATCTGGTCGATGGATTTCGAAAAGCCGGCGGTGTACAGCATGCCGACGGCGCCCGTCACACCAGCGAGATGCGAGGCCGGGACGCCGATGGCGCCGGGATCAGGTCTGCGCCGGCACGAGTGCGCGCACCGTCCCTAGCTGGGAAAGCAACCCGGCGGCGCCCCGAGATTGGCGATCCAACTTGCGTCGGCGGATGACGGCAACTGCGGGCTTCGGCCGCCGACATGTCATCAGCCCCCTATCAGCTCATCACCGGCTTTGCACAGACACCGGCGGCGGATAGCCGAGTCGAGTATACACGGAGCCCCAATCAAGAGCTAATCGGGACGCCGTTTGCTGGTCGAGCGTCGGCGCCGGCGACATGCCGTGCAGATGCTCCCGGGCGTAAGCCTCAATCGCATATTTGACTCGCTCGAAATCGCCGAGGTTCAAGTCGCGGTAGATTCTTTTCAGCGTGTTCGCAGGGTCGGCCACAAGCTCGTCATAGCGGACGACGATTGCGTCTCCCGTCGGCAGCGCGGCGAGCGAATCGAGCAGTCGGTTCATCAGTTCCGGGTATGCCCCCAGGATATGGCCATCGATGTCCGCCAGACGGTAGTCCTGTAGGGCGAGGATAGGCAGCATTCGGTGATAGAACTTTCGCATGGAGTGAAATACCGCCGACGGGTCGCGATGGATGTGGATGAATTTCGAGCCCGGAAACAAGGCCAGCAGAAGAGGTATTCGCGCACTGTGCGCCGGATTCTTCAGAAGCAGCCGTCGACCCGGGTTAAGCGCCGCCAGTTTCGCCAAGTAATAGCGAAGGGCTTCCCGCCACGCCCGAATGGTCTCGTCGTTCGCACCCGCGAACAAGACGTCTTCCGCGAATACGGACGTCATCCGTTTCGGGAAATAAATGCAGTTGAAAAAGGAGGGGGCGCCCATCGTCGCAAGGGCCAGTTCCTCCTCTTGCGGCGATTCCGGATCGATCCGTACATCGTCCATCGGACGGGTGCGCGGGATAAACCGCAGAACGACGCGGCGAGTGACGAAGTCGAGAGGGTTCGGATAGAAGTCGTACGGCCGCAGCACATCGGCGATCGTGGGAAAGCAGAAACCGGGATCCCGGCTCATCAAATTGTGCAGAAGCGTGGTGCCGCTGCGCCAATGCCCGACGATGAAGACCGGAGCCGGATCGAACGACACCCCCTCGACGCGGCGCGCCACACGCAATGCCTCGATGGCGCAGCCGGGCCAGCGCAGGACGGCGCTCGCGAAGATGATCGCGACCTGCATGTAAGAGCGCGGCGACGGTGCGCCACGGCGTGACAGGATGCGAGCGAAGCTGGCCAGATTTGCTCCGGCCAATAAGTGCAGCAGCGGCCGGCGAACTTCGTCAAGGTGACGGGATGACGGCGATTCCAACGGATCGTCTGTGCCGATTGGACAGCTACGCAGTCGCACCACAACGTTAGCACCGGCGCCGGTGGTGGTCTACATTCGGCACGATCAGCCATGACAGCGCATTGATGGATTGCCTGTGCGGGCAATCACCGGAACGACGCTGATGTGCGGCATCGCGGGAATAGCGAATTTGACCGGGTCGACGGCGATCGATCCTGAGATCGTCCGCCGGATGGCCGATGCGATTGTTCATCGCGGGCCCGATGAGGACGGCTACTTCTTCTGCCCCGGCCTCGCGATGGCCAATCGTCGCCTGAGCATCGTCGGATTGGCGGACGGCCGGCAGCCGATGGAAAACGAGGATCGCTCGGTGTCGGTCGTCTTCAACGGCGAACTATTCGACTATCCGCAGCTGCGCACCGATCTCATCGCGAAAGGGCATCGGTTGCGGACCCATTGCGATACCGAGCTCATTCCGCACCTGTGGGAGGAACACGGCGAAGGCATGCTGGAGAGGCTGCGCGGCCAATTCGCGATCGCGCTATGGGATGAACGCCGGCGTCAGCTCGTGCTCGCACGCGACCGTTTCGGGATTTGCCCGCTCTACTGGACGCGCCAGAAGGTCGCCGGGGATGACGTGCTCCTGTTTGCGTCCGAGATCAAGGCGCTGCTCGCGTCGGGCCTCCTTGCGGCGCGCCCCGATCCGCGTGGCATCAACCACGTCTTCACTTTCTTCGCGCTGCCGGGGCCGGTCACCTGCTTCGCCGGCGTCAACTGCCTGCTGCCCGGCCGGTATTTAAAAATTCTCCTTGGATCCAGCGGGAGCGGAGTCGAGCGCCAGGGGCCGGTGCGCTTCGAGGAGCACGTTTACTGGCAGATCGATTTCCCCGATCGCGGCGACGAAGAGTGGCACGGTTTCCGCCGCTGGGGCAGCAATGCAAGCTCGCCTCTGATCGACGCGTACGAAGCCGTCATGCAAAGAGCGGTCGAACGGCGGCTGCGGGCCGACGTTCCGGTCGTGTCCTACCTGTCCGGCGGCGTCGATTCGAGCGTCGTGGTCGCGCTCGCATGCGCCCAGCGCCGCCTCGATCGCAGAGAGCCAATCCCGACCTACACGATCTCGGTGCAAGACCCCTCGCTCAACGAGAGGAGCCAGGCCACCGAGGTGGCGCAGCATCTTGGCGCATCGCAAGTGGTCGTCGATTTCAGCCAGCAGGACGTGCTCAGTACGTATCCCGACCTCATTCGAGCCGCGGAAGGGCCGGTCATCGACACCTCCTGCGCCGCCCTCTTGATGCTCGCGCGCGCCGTCCATGGCGATGGGTACAAGGTCGCGCTGACCGGTGAAGGGGCCGACGAATGGCTCGCAGGTTATTCATGGTACAAGATTCACCGCCTGCTCAGCTGCCTGGACGCGATCCCGGGATTGCAGTTCAGTCATCCTGCTCGGCGCGCCTATCTGCGACTGACCGGGGCGCCGAAGTTCCCGTGGGATACGGTTCGCAAGGTGGAAGCAACCATTGGCGGCCCCAATGCATGGCTCAACCTTTACGGACTGTTCGGCTCCCAGAAGTTTCGATTTTTCAGCGAGGCCATGTGGGAGCAACTTGCCGACCACAATCCATACGCGGACTTACAGCTCAATCTCGAGCGCGCCCGGAAATGGCATCCGTTCAACCGCTCTCTCTACCTGGGCGCCCGCGTGATGTTGCCAGGTCTGCTGCTCGCCTCGAAGGGCGATCGCGTGGCAATGAATTCGTCCGTCGAGACTCGCTATCCGTTCCTCGATGAAGACGTGTTCGCGTTTCTCGCCCCGCTGCATCCTGTCTGGAAGATGCGTGGCTTACGCGACAAGCTGATCCAACGTTACCTCGCCGACCGCTGGCTGCCGCATTCGGTCGCCTGGCGACGCAAGGGGATGTTTCGGGCGCCACTTGACGCCTTTCACATGGACTTGCCGACCTTCGCCGATCAACTGCTCAGCCCCGAATCGCTTCGGAAGAGCGGCTACTTCGATGAGGCGGCGGTCGCGCATTGGCGAAGCGCCTTTCGCAACATGCCCGCGCGCAGCAATCAGCGCACCATGGTGGAGATGGGATTGGTCGGCGTCGTGGCGACCCAGCTTTGGCATCACACCTACATCGGCGGCTCACTGGCGGATTTGCCCGCGTGGAAGCCGCCAGGGATCGGCAGTCCCAAATGCCAACCTTCCGGAGCGGTGCAATAGGACAGCCTC
>DASQXF010000397.1:0-3668 GCA_035639895.1 Xanthobacteraceae bacterium | reverse complement strand
GGCTCGCCGACGAACCGCACCACATCCTTTGCCAAGACCGACTGGCTGATCGGCACGTAATTGAACTTGTGCAACATCGGCCGGATCGGCTTCACCGCCACCATATCAGCGGCGGTGAAAACCGTTGCGCCCTCGGGCGCTGCGACGCGGATGATGCGCCCGGAAGCAACCGAGCTTCGCACGAAGCGGACCCAGCGCGCCGCGGGCAGATCGCCGGTGAACCGGCCATGACCCACGACCAGCGTGGGATCCTCCACGCGGCGGATGGAGCGGCCGACCCAGCCCCGAGCTCTGTTGGCATCGCCGGCCATGCGTCCCGTGCCTCGCTATCGCTCAGCGCAGACGTGCGAAGACGCTGCGCGGATTTGCATCGGCGATCGTCTCGATTTCGGCGGCAGTCAAGCCCGCCGAGCGCAGCAGCGCGAGCGGCTCCATGTCGGCCGGCGGGAAGGAATAATCAGTTCCCAGCACCACATTATCTAGCCCGACCACGTCGATGAGAAAGCGCAACGCTTTGGGGGCGTGGACGATACTGTCATAGGCCATCTGCGCGGCGTAGGCGGACGGCGCCTTGGCCGCGACGTTGCCTTGCGCCGCGCGGTCCATGCGCCGATGCATGACGTCGAAGCGGCCGGCGAGATAGGGATAGGCGCCGCCGCCGTGCGCTAGTACCAGCTTGAGCCGGGGAAAACGGTCGAGCACGCCCGACATCAGCAGCGAGCCGACGCCGAGAGTGGTATCGAAGGTATATTGCGCAACCTGGGCGAGACCGAACTTTGCGGCGCGCGGTGCGGGCCCGACCAGAACCGGATGGATCAACACCGGCAAGCCGAGCGCTTCGAGCTTGCGCCAGAACGCGTCGAGGGGCAGCTCGCCGAGATTGACGTTCTCGACATTGGACGAGACGATCACGCCGCAGGCCCCCAGCGCAGCGGCCCGCGCGGTTTCCTCCGCGGCGGCCTCGGCCCGAGTGAGCGGAACGGACGCGATCCAGGCGAAGCGATCCGAATTTTCCGCGCACCACGCCGCCAGCGTATCATTGAGCATGCGATGCCAAGCGACACAGGCATCGGGGGCGAGGCCATATCCGAATATGTCGGGCCAAGTCCCGACGATCTGCCGATCGATGCCCTGCGCGTCGAGCCAGGCGCGCCGCTCCGCGACCGGCTCGATCAGACGCGGAAAGAACGACCGCACCTTGAAGCCATAATCGAAATGTAGCGCCGGCGGCGCGCCGGCGGATGGAACGAGCCGCACGCCGATCTCCTTGCCGCGGGTGGCGGCCGCGTCAATCAATTGCGGCGGAACATAATGGGCGTGAACGTCGATCGGCACGCGGTCCTTGGATTTTGCTGGGCGTTGGTACCTTGATGCCGAAATTAGCGCGCAGGCACGCGTCGCATCTCGGCAACCGTGCTGCGCACCGCCTTGATGATGTTCTGATACCCGGTGCAGCGACAGAGATTGGACGACAGAAGATCGATAATCTCGTCATCCGTGAGGTCGGGATTGGTCTCCAGCGCGTTCACTGTCAGCATCAGAAAACCCGGCGTGCAGAAGCCGCACTGAAGCGCGTGATGCTCGATGAAGGCGGTTTGCACCGGGTGCAAGTTGTCGCCGTCGGCAAGGCCTTCCACTGTGCGGATGCGCTTGCCCTGGGCCTGCACGGCGAACATCAAGCAGGATCTGACCGCCTCGTTATCGAGGATTACCGTGCATGCGCCGCAGACGCCGTGCTCGCAGCCGATATGCGTGCCGGTGAGTCCGCACTCGTCGCGGATGACATCGACGAGCGTCTTTCTCGGCTCGACCCGAGCTGCGTAATCGTGCCCGTTGATATTGAGCTTGATGTCAATCTTCTCGGGTGCCACTGCCATTCGCCGTCGCCACTTGCCAACTCCTTGAGTGATACATGCCTTTTGTGGCAAGTAAAGCCGACGCAAGCGCGCTGACTGCCGGCAGCCGGCGGACGCCAGGTCCGCATCTACCGAACCGCATAAAGGTCTTCGAACGGAGGAAACGCCATGACGTCCATTTTGTCACGCCGTGCGCTCATCAAAAGCGCGGCCGGCTCGGCACTACTCGCCGGCGTCGGCATGCCGGCAGTCGTGCGCGGGCAAGCCGATGCGATCCGCATCGGACATCTCACCCCGCTCACCGGCTTTCTCGGGCCGCTCGGCGAATACGCGGTCATGGGGGTCCGCCTCGCCGCCGACGAGATCAACAATTCAGGCGGCGTGATGGGCCGCAAGATCGAGCTTGTCATGGAGGACTCGGTCAATCCGCAGACCGCTTCCGCCAAAGCCGAGCGCCTGATCGAACGCGACAAGGTCGCGATGATCATCGGCGAAATCTCCTCGGCTTCCGGCCTGGCAATCGGTCAGGTCGCAAACCGCCTGAAGACCGTGTACATCAACACCGGCTGCAATTCCGACGCACTGCGCGGCTCAAGCTGCAACCCGTACATGTTCCACATCGAGGGCGCGAACTCGATGTATGTGATGGCGGTCGGCCAATACCTGCTGCGCGAGAACCTGGTGCGCGGCAAGAAGTGGTACTCATTGACGGCAGACTACGCTTTTGGCCACGATCTGCTGCGCGTTGCGAAAAAATTCATGGAGACCAACGGCGGCCAATTCGCGGCCGACGAGCTGGTGCCGACCGATGCGACCGACTTTTCTCCCTATCTCCTGAAAGTCCGCCAGGCGCGGCCCGATCTCGTGGTGTCGAATCTCGCCGGCAACCAGATCACGAGCTTCCTCAAGCAATATTCCGAATACGGGCTGCCGTTCCCCGTCGCCGGTTTCGGCTTCGATACCGTGGTCGCATGGGGCGCCGGCAAGGGCAACTTCTCCGGCATCTGGCCGCTGGTGTGGCACCACCTCGTTGATACGCCGAGCTCGAAGAAATACGTCGAGGCGTTCCAGAAGAAATACGGCAAGCTTCCGGACAATCAATCGTGGGGCGATTACAACTCGCTCAAGATCGTGGCGCACTCGATGACCGAGACGAAGTCGACGGATCCGCAGAAGCTTGCGGAGCATCTGCGCAAGGGCGCCAAGTTCGACGTCATGAAGGCACGCGAAGCGTATTTCCGTCCCTATGACAACCAGATGGTCATGGAGATGTATGCGGTACGCGCCAAGGATCCCGCCAAGATGAAGGACCAGTGGGACATCTACGACGCGCTCGGCGCCGTCCCGGCTGCGAACGAGGACATGGAGATCATCGCTCCGCCGAAGGACGGCACCTGCAAGATCGGGTAAGTAGAGGCAGTGCGGAATAGCCTCAACTCAGTTTAGTTGTCGTCCCCGCGAAAACGGGCACCCATATTCCAGAGCCGGTGATCCATGGGTTCCCAGCATAAGCGCGTTTCGCGCGTCTTCGGCGCGCTATGCGCGGGGACGACATAACATGACCTGATCCATCGGCATTCTCCTTCCCCGAGTGGCCGCGTGCAGCTCGTCTTCATCCTCGAGCAGGTTCTCAACGGCCTCCTAGTCGGCGCGTACTACCTGCTGATTGCCCTCGGCCTGTCGCTGATCTTCGCGCTCGGCGGCATCGTCAATCTCGCGCACGGCGGCTTCTACGCGATCGGCGCCTATCTCGCCGTCATCCTGACGGACCGCATCGGGTTCGCCGGCGCCCTCGTCGCTTCCCCGCTCGCT
>DASQXF010000396.1:0-4367 GCA_035639895.1 Xanthobacteraceae bacterium | reverse complement strand
TCGCGCTGCGCCGCATCCGGGACACAGGGACACGGCGCCGCCTAGGGAGCGATCCACCGTATGGTCAGATCTCCGCTTTCGAGCCTGTGAAGAAATCACCCCAAAATCAAGACGACTCAAAATTCGCGGCAGCTTGCAAACTGGCCGCCGGAGGCTCTTGCCTTTTGTGCCCTCTCGCCTTGCGGGAGAGGGCACAATGGTCAGCCCGCGAATTCGAATGGGTGAGGGGTTCGGGGATAACCCCTCACCCATCATCGCGCGTTGCAGATACCGAGCTGCCCTCTTCCGCAAGCAAGGGGAGAGGGCGCAATAACGAGCACCGCGCCTGCGACACGCAGATTCTTCACAGCCTTTATCGCGGGAATGAGCGCTGGCGAAACGGTCAACGGCCCTCGGGCTGGAAATAGACGTCGACCTTCATACCGACCGCGAGCGGGTCAGGCTGCGCCACGTCGACGAGAACTTCGACCACATCGACGTCGGTTACGTTGCGTTGTCCGGGTCGGTTGAGACGGCTTTGCCCGACGATCGGCGCGATGAAGGAGACTTTGCCCGCGACTTCGCGGCCGCGAAATGCGTCGGAGCGGATGAGCGCCGGCTGCCCCACCTTGATGTCGCCGAGATCGCGCTCGTCCAACTCGGCGCGCACGCGTAGCGCCGAAACGTCGGCGATGACCAGCAACGGCTGCGCATTGGACGGTGCGGCCAGCTCGCCGGGCTTGGCATTGACCTGCAGCACCGTGCCGGAAATCGGCGCGCGGATCGTCAACTGGTCGAGCGCAGCGGCTGCGGCTGCCGCTTCGGCGCGCGCGACATTGACCTGGCCGTCGGCAAAGGTCGGCAGCGGCGTGCCGGGATCGGCTTCGATGCGACGCAGCTCGGCCCTCCGCTGCCGCACGGCATCCTGGGCGCGCGCCAATGCAGCGCGCGCCGCCTCGACGGCCGCGTCCGACGCCGTGCCGGCGCGGCGATCGACGGCGGCTTTATCGAGGTCGGCTTGTGCCTGCGCGGCAGCCTTTACCGCATCGGCAACGGCATCCTCGGCGCGGCGCCGCGCCGCCGCCTTGTCGCTCTCCGCAGGCGCGGTTTCACCCCGGCGCTGCGGTGCGGGTCGCGCCGGCTGCGGCGGCGCGGCCTCCTCGTTGCGCGCACGCACGCGAAAGGCGATTTGCGCCTCGGCGGCGGCAAGCCGCGCCCGCGCTTCGGTGTCCGCGAGCCGGACCAGCGGCTCGCCGGCGAACACCTTGTCGTTGACCTTGACCAGCACCTGCGCGATCACGCCCATCACCGGGGGCGCGATCTTGATCGTTCCCGAGACAGGCTCGACCCGCCCGGGCGCCACTGCTTGCCAGCGCTTCTCGTCGGCACCCTCGGGGCGCCCCGCGCGCGCAGTTTCCCGCTCTCCCGTTCTCGCCGCCAGCACCGCCAGCGCCAATGCCACGGCGATCGCGCCGAGCGCGGCCGATCTAGTTTGCCACGCGGTCATGCTTTGTTTTCCACGCGCTCGCCGTTTTCAGCGTGATCATGCTTGGCGCACTGACCCTCGTCCTTCGCGAGCGCTGCCTCGCCGCGCTCTTCGCGGACGATGCGTCCATCTTCGATGTGAACCACGCGGTCGGCGAAGCGCAATATACGCGTGTCGTGCGCGACGACCAACACCCCGCGCGAGGAATCCTTGGCGATCTCGGCTAAGAGCGTCATGATCGCGTTGCCGTTTTCGCCGTCGAGGGAAGCCGTGGGCTCGTCCGCGAGAACGGCGGACGGCTGACCGACGATCGCGCGCGCGATGGCGACGCGCTGCTGTTCGCCGCCGCTGAGCTCGAGCGGAAACGCATTTGTCTTGTGCGCCAGGCCGACCATGGCCAGGGCGTCTTTTGCTTTGGCGACGGCGCGGGCGGAATTTTCGCCGCGCACGTCCAGTGCCAGGCGGACATTGTCGGTCGCCGTCAATGTCGGAAACAGGTGGTAGGACTGGAAGATGAAGCCCACGTGCTCGCGGCGGATCCGGGCCAACTCCTCAGGCCCGGCGCCCTCCGTCGAGCGGCCGGCCAAGCGGACCGTTCCTCCCGTTGGGGTGAGCATGCAGCCGAGGATCGACAGCAGCGTGGTCTTGCCGCTGCCGGAGGGTCCCATCAGCAGCGTCAACTCGCCGCCCCTGAGCGCCAGGCTGACCCCCTTGAGCGCTTGCACCTGCGCCGCTCCGGTCCCCAGCCATTTCACGATATCGATGGCCTCGACGACGGGATCGGTCATCGCGTGAACACCATTACCGGATCGATGCGCGTCACCTGCACGATGGCGGCGACTGCCGATATGACGCACATGATGAGGGTGAGCAAGAACAGCACCGCCGTGAGCGCGGGTGTCATGACGATCGGCAAAGCCGTGTCCGCGGTCGCCGCGACCACGATCAAGCCCAGGCCGGCAGCAAGGGAGAACCCGATGGCGGCACTGATGAGCGCCTGGCAGATGATGACCTTGTGAATGTAGAGGCTGGAGGAGCCGATGGCGCGTAGCGTCGCGAACTCGTTGATGTGGTCCTTGGTGCTCGAATAGAGAGTCTGCGCGACGATGACGGTACCCACGATCATCCCGAGCAGCGCCCCGGCGAAGAGCGCGAAGCCGGCGCCGGTGCCGAACAGCCAGAAGGAGCGGCTGCGGTCGCGAAACTCGGCGGTCGTGAGCACGTCGACATCGGAGAGGTTGGCCTTGAGCCGGCGGCGGACGCTTTCCACGTCCGCGCCGGGAGCGACGCGCACCAGAAAATAGGTGGCCTTGTTCGCCGCGATCCCGGTGAAGCCGCGCGCACGATCGAGCGTGGTGAAGACATAGGGGGTGGTCGTAAATGAGCGGATGCCGTTGGTGACGGCGCGTACCTCCACCTTCTGGCCGCGAATCACGGCGTTCGCACCGATCCCCTCCACGCCGAGCCGATCGAAGTAGGAGCGGTCGACGGCGACGGCGCCGGGAATAGCCAGCGCCTCGATGCTGCCTTCGACCACGTTCCAGGGCAGCAATCCGCCTTCGCGCAAATCGGAGCCGACGATGAAGATCGGGAACGTTCCGCCCGCCGGTATCCGCCATTCGGCATAGCCGATGACGACGGGCGCGGCCTGCGCCACGCCGTTGATCGACAGCGCTTGAAATCGCGCGCGCTCGTCGAGCGTCGAAGGATCTTCGAAGCACTTGGTGCCCGGCGGCATGATCCACAGATCGGCGGAGGCGTGGTCGATCATGGTGGTGACGATCCGCCCGAATCCCAAATAGAGCCCGAGCTGCACGGTCACCAGCACGATGGAAAACACGATCCCGACCACCGTCGCGATGAATCGCAACCGGTCGTGCAACAGGTTTCGGGACGCGAGTCGGTAGATCAACGACATGGGCAACTGGTGGTTCTGGATTCGTCCGGTTTTGTCCGCGTATGCGCCGGGCAGGGCAGACCTATAGCAACGGCCATTGGTGCTCATCATCCGCCGTCATGGCCGGGCTTGTCACCGCAAGTCGGGTTTACCCGACTTGCGGCACTTTAATAGTTCACAACTCGGGCAAGCCCGAGTTGTGATGCCATCCACGTCTTTGCCGCATCAACAGATTAAGACGTGGATGCCCGGCACAAGGCCGGGCATGACGAGACAATAGCGAGGCCATTGGTATTTTACCAATGGCAATCGATTGTGATCCATCCACAGTGTGGCCGCGCGGGTGCGGCCATTCGCGTCCGTGCCACGCCACCGCGGGCAGGCAACGTCGTGGATCGCGGCAATATTGCGACGAAATCGGGGGTGGCCAAGCGGCGCCAAGCCATCGCGCCAAACGCCCTGAAATGGGCATATTGTTGGGCGATGGCGCTAGACCTCACACGGGGGGTACGCCATTGAAAACGCGATTTTCGCTATTGCTCGTCGCCGGCCTCGTTGCATGCACGGGCCTTCCCGCTCAAGCGGCAGAGCCGACTGTTGCCGGCTTGTGGGAGAAGAGGGATGACCAGACCGGCAAGCCGGTCGGGTGGTTTATCTTCGTGGAGCGCAACGGCGTGTTCGAGGGCGCGTTCGCCAAGCTGTTTGCGCGGCCGGGCGAAGACCCCAATCAGATGCCGACCTGCGCCAAATGCACGGACGACCGCAGGAATGCGCCGCTGCTCGGGATGTCATTCATCAGGGGCATGAAGCGCAACGGATTGCGCTACGAGGAGGGCAACATCGTCGATCCGCGAGACGGCACCGTCTATCGCGCCATGATGACGCTGAGCGCCGACAGTCAAGTGCTGACCGTGCGCGGCTATCTCGGCATTCCTATGTTCGGCATGGACGAGGTTTGGAGACGCTTGCCCGACAGCGCCGTCGCGCAACTCGACCGCTCGGTCG
>DASQXF010000395.1:0-9004 GCA_035639895.1 Xanthobacteraceae bacterium | reverse complement strand
CGACGTGCTGGGCTTCTTGCGGTCCTCGCGCCGGCGTTGTGTAATGTCGGTTCCGCGTCGACGGGCAAGCGCATCCGCTTCCTGCCGCTGAAAACTGAGGAACGCATCACCAACATTAACGGCCGCAACCCACCACCCCCTCACCTACGGGAGGTCCTGACATGAGTGCCATGCGCATCATGACCGCTGCCGCCTTGGGCTTCACGTTGGGCGGTCATGCTTCGGCGGCGGGCCCAGCGGATGCTCCACCCGGCGCGCTCTCCTGCTCCGGCTGCCATGCGCCAGCGCGCACGGCGGACGCGACGGTAGCGCCGCTCACCGGTCGCAATCCGGCGGACATCGTTGCCGCCATGCAGGCGTTCAAGTCGGGACAACTTCCAGCGACCGTGATGGACCGCATCGCCAAGGGGTTCTCGGACGACGAGGTCAAAGCCATTGCCACCTGGTATGGCGCGCAAAAGAACTGAGGAAGGAGGCCGATCATGACCGCAACGCGCACGAGCCGGCGTGATTTCCTCAAAGCTGCGGCAGCCGGAGCGACGCTGCTGCCGCTCCCCGCCATCGCGCAAGGCGCAGCCGGACGCGTGGTCGTGGTGGGGGCTGGATTTGGCGGTGCCACTTGCGCTCGTTTCATCAAGCGCATCGATCCGCGCATCACCGTGACGTTGGTCGAAGCGAACCGGACATTTGTCGCCTGCCCATTCAGCAATGGCGTTATCGCCGGGCTTCGCGAGATCAAGGCGCAAGAATTCGGTTACGACAAGCTCGCCGGTGATCAGCTGGTTCTCCAGCTCTCGCCGGGGACCGCGGTCGACCCACAGGGACGCATCGTGACCCTCGCAAATGGCACCCAGCTTTCCTATGACCGCCTGGTACTCTCGCCCGGCATCGATCTGCGCTGGGACGGTCTGCCCGGCTACACGGAAGCCGCCGCCGAACGCATGCCGCATGCCTGGAAGGCCGGCGAGCAGACGCTGCTGCTGCGCCGCCAACTCGAAGCGATGGAGGACGGCGGCACGGTGGTGATGTCGGCGCCCGCCAATCCCTTCCGCTGTCCGCCCGGGCCATACGAACGGGCAAGCTTGATCGCCTACTATCTCAAGACCAAAAAACCGAAATCGAAGCTGATCATTCTTGACGCCAAGGATGCCTTCTCCAAACAGCGCCTGTTCCAGAACGCGTGGAAGGCGCTCTATCCGAGTCTCGAATGGGTGTCGCTGTCGAACGGCGGCAAGGTCACCTCGGTCGATGTGGGTGCGATGACGCTCGTCACCGATTTTGGCCGCCACAAGGCTGACGTGGCCAATGTCATTCCGCCGCAGAAGGCGGGACGTATCGCCGAGCTTGCCGGGGTCGCGGACCGCAGCGGTTGGTGCCCGATTGACCCCACCACCTTCGAATCCAAACTGCAGCCCAACATCCACGTCATCGGCGACGCTTCGATTGCGGGCGCGATGCCGAAATCGGCGTTTTCGGCCAACGCTCAGGCGAAGGTCTGCGCGGCCGCGGTCGCCAAACTTCTCGCCGGCGGCAAGCCCGAGGAGCCCAAGCTCATCAATACCTGCTACAGCTTAGTGGCGCCCGACTACGGGATTTCGATCGTCGGCGTCTACCGGCCTGCAGACGGGCAGATCAAGGAGGTGGAAGGCTCGGCCGGCGTGAGCCTGCTCGATGCGCCGACGTCAACGCGCGCACTCGAAGCCAATTTCGCGAATGCCTGGTTCAACACGATCACCACAGAAGTCTTCGGCTGAACGCTGCCGCGCGCTGATCATTGTGTTCGCGGCCGCCGCGGTCATTGCGAGCTGTGTCAATGACGCGCGCAGCGAGGCGCAACTTCGTCCCTATACGGTGGTGGGAGATGCCATCCCCGAATCCCTGACCGGCACCAAAGGAGACGCGGAACGCGGGCGCAGCATCGTCGTTAATCGACAGGTGGGCCTCTGTCTGCTCTGCCATAGCGGGCCCTTCCCGGAGGAGAAGTTCCAGGGCACACTTGCGCCGGATCTGAAAGGAACCGGAGCGCGCTGGTCGGAGGGTCAGCTACGGCTGCGGATCGTGGATGCGAGCCATCTCAACCCGAACACGATCATGCCGCCCTATTATCGGGTTGAGGGCCTCGCGCGAGTCGCCCCGGCATTTGAAGGCAAGCCCGTGCTGAGCGCCGAACAGATCGAAGATATGATCGCCTATCTCGTGACCCTGCGTGACGAGTGAACACCATGACGCGAGCCGACGGCATGTCGCAAAGGACCCGGCGCCGCTTTTTGGCCGAAACCGCAGCGCTTGCCGGTGCCGCTGGGCTGGGGCTCGCTTCACATCCGGCGGGCGCGACACCGGCATCCATGCAGGCCGCCATCAGAAATGTCACCGGCGAGGCCAAGCTCAACAAAGGCAAGGTCAAACTCGACGTACCGGCGCTGATCGAGAACGGCAACGCGGTTCCGCTCACGGTGTCCTGCGAAAGCCCGATGACGCAGGAGGACCACGTCAAGGCAATCCACGTGTTCACCGAGAAAAATCCGCAACCGAATGTGATCGGTGTCCATCTTGGTCCACGCGCCGGACGGGCGAGCGTGTCGACCCGCATCCGTCTTGCCGATACGCAGAAGATCGTCGCAGTGGCGCAATTGAGCGACGGATCGTTCTGGTCCGATGAGGTTGAAGTCATCGTGACGCTTGCCGCCTGCCTCGAGGGAGCCTGACCATGGCGCGCGCCCTCATCAACGTGCCAGCGAAGGCCAAGCGCGGCGAAGTGATCGAGATCAAGACCATGATCTCGCACACGATGGAGACCGGCTTTCGTCCCGACAGTAGCGGCAGGCCGATACCGCGCGACATCATCAGCGAGCTCGTGTGCAAGTACAACGGGGAGGAGATCTTCCGCGCCGAGCTGTTCCCCGCGATTGCGGCCAATCCGTTCCTCACTTTTTTCACCGTTGCCACCGAAAGCGGCACGCTGAGCTTCGAGTGGACGGGCGACAACGGTTTCAGCGCGAGCGAATCCGTCAATATCACCGTCGAATGATCGCGGCGGCTCTTTTCGTGACTGCCTTGTTCGGCGCTGCCGTAGCCAACGCCGCCGAAATTCCACTCGCCGAGCGAAAGTCGGGTTACGAGTTCATGGGCCGCGAGACGCGCGCCATGCAGGACGACGACACAGCCAATCCTGCCATGTTTTCGGTGCTCGACGGCGAAACGCTCTGGCAACGAAAAGATGGCGCCGCTGCCAAATCATGCGCGGATTGCCACGGCGACGCGCGCACGAGCATGAAAGGCGTGGCCGCGCGCTATCCGGCTTTCGATGCGGCACGCGGACGACCGATCGATCTCGAGCAACGCGTCAATGTCTGCCGCGCGGAGAAGCAGCAAGCAACGCCGTTTGCCTTCGAGAGCAAGGAACTGCTCGCGCTCGCCGCTTATATCGGAAATCAATCGCGCGGTTTGCCCATCGATATCGCCGACGACGAACGCACGAGGCCCTTCCTGCAAAACGGTCGCGAGATGTTCATTCGGCGCCAGGGCCAGCTCAATCTCTCCTGCGCGCAGTGCCACGACGACAACTGGGGGCAGAAGCTTGCCGGCGCTCCGATCCCGCAGGGCCATCCGACCGGATATCCGATCTACCGCCTCGAGTGGCAAACACTCGGATCGCTGCAGCGGCGGCTACGCAACTGCCTGTTCGGGATGCGTGCAGTTTCTTATCCCTATGGCGCGTCGGAACTGGTCGACCTCGAGCTCTACCTGAAGTGGCGCGCACGCGGGATGCCGCTCGAAACACCGGCGGTCCGGCCATAGCCGCAATTCAGTCGCGCAGGGTTGCCCGCGCGAAGCGCTGTCGCGCTCGTGGCGGCCGCTATTGCGCCGGCGTGCGATGAAAATCGTCCTCCGGACTCGGGCCCCATACGCTGGTCTGGCCTGGCGTCCAGCGTTTGGGGCGCTGCGGCGTGTCGTGATGCCACGGGCGCGGCTCGAAATAGCCGAGTTCCTCGTCCTTCATCTGATCGAGCTCGCAGAAGAACTCGACGACCTGGTCGTCAACGTTGCGATGATAGGTGGCGACGTTGTGCCCCGGACCGTGTCGCAATGGCCCCCAGATGATCGGCACCCTTTTTTGCCCCATCACCTCGCACGAGTTCTGCAGATGCATGAAATCCTTGAGTTCGAAGGCGATATGGTGAAGGGTCACGTTGGGACCGGTGAAGAAATTCACCGTGTGATGATCCGGATTGCAGCGCATGAAGCAGAAGAAATCGCCGATCCAGTCGGAGACGCGAAAGCCGAGGACGCGCTCGTAGAAAGCGACGGTGCGCTGGATGTCCGGCGTGTAGAAGGCAACGTGCCCGAGCTTGAGCGGCCCGATGCCGGCGACCTGCGCGTGTTTGGTGAGATAGCTCCATTCCTTGAACAGCTCGATCGTGGTTCCCTTGTCGTCCTTGAACGACAGCACCTGGCCCATACCCGGCACGGAGTCGTTGCGCAGCTCGCTGCGCACGCCGTCCTTGGATAGCTCGCGCGCCAGCTCGCCGAAATCGGAGTTGGGCGCGACCTCGAACGAGAGCTTGGTGCAGTGCGCGCGATCCGCCCTGTTGAGCTCGATCAGCAGCTGCCCGAGCTTGCTGGCGAGAAACGCGCGGTCCTTTTCACGTTCGGCCAGGACCAATCCCATGAACTCGCCGTAATAGGCGATGGCCTTCTCCAGGTCTGGCGTGTCGAACGTGGCATGGCCGATACGTCGGGGTTTGATCATGGCATTTCTCCTTTCGCGATCCGGCCCTCGCTCGCCGACCCATTTACATCATTTCCCCTTCGGTCTTAAGGCGCAATCGATCCCCTGCCCCTCGACAAGATCGACATATTCGGCAAAAGCTTTCGCGAGCGGCATGGCACCTGACGGAGCAAACAGACATGGCTGGCTACAAGCTCGCGACTTACCAGACCTCGGATGGCCCTCGCGCTGGGTTGGTCATCGACGACAAGGTATTCGACGCCGGCAAGCTCACGGGTAAGGCCGCCTACGCGAGCGTCCTCGGCATTCTCGAGGACTGGAGAACGGCGAAAGGCGTCTTGCGAAAAGCGGCCGCCGCGGCTGGAAAAAGTCGGGTCAAAGCCTTGCCGCTCGCGCGCACCAAACTGTTGGCGCCGGTGCGCTGGCCCTCCGCGATCTATTGCGCGGGCGCCAACTATGCCGACCACGCCGCCGAGATGGCCCGCCGCATGAACCGACCGCTCGAGCCCGATCCGCATACCCAGGGACTCAAGGCCTGGCATTTCATCAAGGCATCACGAGTGCTCGCCGATCCCGGCGCCACGGTGAAGATTTCCGGGCTGTCGAACGAGATGGACTGGGAGGTCGAGTTGGCGGCGGTGATCGGCCGGCCGGCCAAGAACGTCTCGGAGGAGAAGGCGCTCGATTACGTTGCCGGCTATACTGCGGCCAACGATCTCTCCGCGCGCGATCGCGGACGTCGTGCGAACATCAGCGACACCTCTCCCTTCAAAGCCGATTGGACCAAGCACAAGTCGTTCGACGGCTCCTGCCCGCTCGGCCCCTGGATCGTGCCGGCGAGCGATATCGGGAACCCGCAAAATCTCGGGCTCAAGCTATGGGTCAACGACGTCCTCAAGCAGGACTCCAACAGCAAGCATATGATCTTCAACTTGGCCGAGCAGATCGCGCAATTGTCGAATGGCACGACGCTCCACCCGGGCGACCTCATTCTCACCGGCACGCCCGCCGGGGTCGGCGCTGCGCGCGGGGAATTCCTCAAGCCCGGCGATGTGGTCAAGATCTGGATCGAGGAAATCGGAACACTGACAAATAAGATGGCGTGATTGCCGGCCGCGGCGCCAGTCATGCCGATTAAGGATGGTCGACCAACGCTTCCCGCTGGTTGTATCCAGCCAATTATACTATACAAATGGACCAGGATGGCGCGCCCGCGGCGAGAGATCCACGGGACATCCCAAAAGAAGACAATCGAGGAAACTAAGGAGGCGTTCGCAGCATGGCCGAGCAGTTTGTGGGAAAGGTCGCCGAGTTCAAGGACGGCGACCGCCGCATCATCTTCGCCGGGGACAACGAGATTGGCGTCTTCCGGCATGAGGGCCAGTTCTACGCTTACAGTAATTTCTGCCTGCACCAGGGCGGCCCCGCCTGCGAAGGCCTCACCATTGCCAAGGTCGAGGAACGGCTTTTGCCAGATAAGACCTCGCAAGGACTCTACTTCTCCGAGACCGAAATGCACTTCGTGTGCCCCTGGCACGGCTACGAATACGACATGAAGACCGGCGAATGCGTCTCGGACCGCAGGCTCAAGCTGCGCAAATACAAGGTCGTGGAGAAAGGCGACGAAGTTTATGTCCTCACCTAGGACGGCAAAGACCGCGCGGCGCGCAGTGGCGGGCGTGCCGGTGGGAAAGCGACCCGGCCACGCCAAATCGGTCGAGCGACAGGCGACGGCAAAACGCGCGGTCGAGACCCCGAACGGCGGTTCGGTGCAGGCGAAGCGGCTTGCCGCCGAGCTCGAGCGCGCGCTTGCCAGCGGCCGGCGCGATCTCCTCAGCACCGAGGCGCTGCAGGCGTTGATGGCCGCCGTCTGCAAGACCTACGCGGCGCAAATTGAAGCGGGCGAGCAGGTGCTGCCGCTTCCGCAGCGTGGCGGCGCCACCGCCACCGACGTGATGATCACGGCAAGCGGGCTGCTCAAGGCGGCCAACCTCGCCGTGTTCGAGCTCGGCATGTGGCAGAGCTGGACTGGCCGTTAAGTTTTCATGAGCGGGCTCGCCCGCCGGAACGCAAGCAAGATTTGGAAAACGTCAGGAGACAACCATGGACCTCCTCGCTGAACGCGGCCGACGCGTCTCTGTCGATGAGTTGAACACCACCCGGCTGCTCGCGCATGCCCGCAAGCAGGCGGTGCAGCGCAATCTCGACGATATTGTCATCGTCGACGTCGACGCCCACCATTACGAGAACGAGCACTACAGCGACATCCTGCCCTACATGGAAAACGACGTTTTCCGGCAGTGGACGATGGGCGGTCGTGGCATGACCGACCGCGGCGCCGTTGTGCCGACCAATGCGGGTTTCATCCAGGACATGGGCGGCCGCGTGACCCGCTACCCGCTGCGCCGATCGGAGAAGACGGAACAGGGCGGGAGGCATCGCGACGTGCAGCTCGGCGAGCGCTGGATGGACGCAATGAGCGTCGATTACTCCTGCTTGTTTCCGACGGGAATGCTCAACATCGGCATGCACCCGCAGAAGGAGATGGAGGCCGATCTCTGCTGGGCCTACAACCGCTGGGTCACCGAGAAGGTGTTACCGGAAGCGGGCGGGCGCATGTACTCGATGCTGTGCTTGCCGTTTTCCGATCCCGACGCATGCGTGCGCCAGGTCGAGACCTTCGGCAGCCGCAAGCACGTGACCGGCTTCATGGTCACGACGGTGCGCCACCTGCAGGTCAACGACAACGCCTATATGCGGCTCTATCGCATGCTGGAGGAGCGCGGACTCGCGCTTGCCTTCCATTCCGGGCCGAATTGGAACGAGCCGGTCTTCCGTGCCTGCAACCGGTTCCTGTCGGTACACGCGCTCGGCTTCACCTTCTACAACATCCTGCATTGCACCAATTGGGTGATCAACGGGATGGGCGAGCGCTTCCCCAAGCTGCCGGTGATCTGGATCGAGTCGGGACTTGCGTGGGTACCGTTCCTCATGCAGCGGCTCGACCACGAATTCATGATGCGTCCGTCGGAAGCTCCGCTTTTGAAGAAGAAACCCTCGGACTACATGCGTGACATGTACTACTCCTCGCAGCCCATCGAGATTCAGGATCGGCAGGCGATGGAATGCACCTTCCGCATGATCAACGCCGAGACGCAACTCCTCTACTCATCGGATTACCCGCACTGGGATTTCGATCTGCCGGCGACGATCTATGACCTGCCGTTCTTGTCGGAAAAGGCCAAGCACAACATTCTGGGCGGCACGGCGGCGCGGTTGTTCAAGCTGCCGCCGCGCAACGACAAGCAGCGCGAGAACCTCAAGCGGTTCGGAAACCTCGCCGCCGCGGCCTAGAACCACAGGCTTGCCACGCAAGCCGCCTGCCGGATCGCTCCGGGAGGCGGCTTTGTTTTTGCTGTAGCGTGGGCAAGGGCGCGCTGCGCTGCGTCGCGGCTTATGAAAGCGGCTGCGCTTTTACCGACCTAGCCGCTCACCTCGTCCTTCCCTTGGCGCTGCCGGAGCGGAACCTTCCCGGCTCCCCCGCGCGCCGCCTCTCGCATGCAATTCGCCTGACTTTTCCGAAGGTTGGATTGCGCGCGAACCAAGCATATCTGATGCCCGATAATTGACAAACGAGCTTCGCTGCCCGATGACGCTCAACGCTGCCGCAGGAGAAACATTGGTGAATACAGCGACGGCCGAGGCCACGCCGGCAAAGACGGCCGACCGGTTGATCGACGTGCGCGTGAGCGCGATCCGCTACGCGGCGCGCGATACAAACATCTATGAATTCGCGCCGCTCGATGGAAAGCCGCTACCCGTCTACGAACCCGGGGCTCACATCGACCTGCATTTGCCGAACGGCCTTATTCGCCAGTACTCGCTGATCAGTCCTGAGCCGGATCGCTCAAGCTACGCCGTGACGGTCAAGCGCGACCCTGCGAGTCGCGGAGGCTCACGGTGCGTGCACGACGAGCTGCGCGTCGGCAGGACGCTCAAGATCAGCGCGCCGCGCAACAATTTCCCCTTGGTCGAGGACGCCAGCCACGTCGTGCTCTTGGCCGGCGGCATCGGCATCACTCCCATTTGGTGCATGGTGCAGCGGCTGCACAAGCTCGGCCGCTCCTGGAAACTCTACTATGCCTGCCGCTCCCGCGCCGAAATGGCGTTTCTGCAACCGCTCGAAGCGATGGGCCACGCGCATTTTCATTTCGATGACGAAAACGGCGACAAAGTCCTCGACATCAAGCCCATCATCGCCGAGACACCGAAGGA
>DASQXF010000394.1:0-5383 GCA_035639895.1 Xanthobacteraceae bacterium | reverse complement strand
CCGAATTCGTACTTGGTGTCGACCAGGATCAGGCCCTGCCGCGACGCCATCTCGCGGCCGCAGGCGAACAAGGCGAGCGCCTTCTCCGAAACCTCGCGCCACTGCTTTTCGGTGAGCAGTTTGCGCGCGATGATCTCTTCGGCGCTCAGCGGCGCATCGTGCTCGCCCTGCTCCGCCTTGGTGGTGGGGGTGATGATCGCGTGCGGAAGTTTCTGGTTGTCGCGCAGCCCGTCCGGAAACCGATGGCCGTACATCTCGCGCGCGCCCTTTTTGTACATCTGCAGGATCGACGTCGAGGTGCTGCCGGCGAGATAATCGCGCACCACGATCTCCACCGGCATCATGGTGAGCCGCTTGCTCACCAGCACGTTGGGATCGGGATATTCAACGACGTGGTTGGGGCAGATGTCTTGCGTGGCCTCGAACCAGAAGCGCGCGGTCTGCGTCAGCACCTGACCTTTGAGCGGGATCACCGCGAGATTGCGGTCGAAGGCGCTCACCCGGTCGGTGGCAATGAGGATGCGAGTGCCGTTGGCAAGGTCGTAGTTCTCACGCACCTTGCCGCGGTAATGGCCGGGAAGCTCGGGAATGACGGCGTCGGACAAGGTGTGATGCGCGTAGGAAGCAAGCTTCGATGGGCTGATCATGGGCAGTGTGGCGCGCCAGGTGCGATGGATGGTGGCTTGACTCTAGTGCCTCGCCCGGCGCTCCTCAATGCTGCTGCCGGATTATCCTCAGAAACTCGTTGCGGAGGAACTCTCGCTTGCGCGAGCGCCCGCAACCGATTTCAATCCTCCGGCACCGTCGGGAGCGATCGATGAAACCAAGCCTTCGCCCGGGCCTGTCCCGCGTCAATCGCATCACCATCGACCGTGAGCGTACCATCGGCTTCATGGGCGAGCAGGCGCGCACCTATGCCACGCCCGCGATGATCCGCGACATCGAGTACACGTGCCGCGATCTGATTGTCGAGCATGCCGATCCGGGCGAGGATTCGGTCGGGATGGAAGTGGCCGTGAAGCATCTCGCGCCGACGCTCATGGGAATGACCGTCGAAATTGCGGTGCGAGTGATCGCGGTGGATGGACGCAAGGTGTCGTTCGAAGCAACGGTCAAGGACGAGCTCGACCAGGTCGGCGCCGGCACCCATACCCGCTTCGTTGTCGAGAAAGCCAAGACCTTCGAGCGGCTCAAAGCGAAGGCCGCGCGGCTCGCCGCCCAATCGGGACAAGGCTAATGACGGGCGCGATGCGCAGGGAGACCGACATGTTCGATCGCGCGGCTGAGATCATGCCGCGCGAGGAGCTCGAGGCGCTGCAGTTCCAGCGCCTCAAGCAGACGATCGCGCGCGCCTACGCCAAGGTTGCGCCATTGCGGCGCAAGCTCGATGCCGCCGGCGTCAGGCCGGACGATCTTGCGACGCTCGCCGACCTTGCGCGATTCCCATTCACGGTCAAAGCGGAGCTGCGCGACAATTTCCCCTTCGGCTTGTTCGCGGTGCCGCGCGAAGACGTGCTGCGGCTGCACGCCTCCTCGGGAACGACAGGTAAGCCGACCGTCGTCGGTTACACCCGCTCCGACCTCGACCTCTGGTCGGATCTGATGGCGCGCTCGATCGCCTGCATGGGCGGCAAGGCCGGCGACGTGTTCCACAACGCGTACGGATACGGGCTGTTCACCGGCGGACTCGGCTTTCATTATGGCGCCGAGCGGCTCGGCATGACCACCATACCGGTCTCGGGCGGCGCCACCGAACGGCAAGTGATGCTGCTCAAGGATTTCGGCGCGCAGATGCTCGGCGCGACGCCCTCCTACGCGCTCAACATCGCAGAGGTCGCGGCAGGCATGGGCGTCGACCTGCGCGAGCTGCCGCTGCGCTACGGATGCTTCGGCGCCGAGCCTTGGAGCGAGGCCATGCGCCGCGAACTCGAGGAGAAATTCGGCATCAAGGCCATGGATACCTATGGGCTATCGGAGATCATCGGCCCGGGCGTCGCCAGCGAGTGTCACCAGGCGCAGAACGGGTTGCACATCTGGGAGGATCATTTCTTGTGCGAGGTGATCGATCCCGAGACCACCGAACCGTTGCCGTTGGGTGAAGCCGGAGAGCTGGTGCTCACCACGCTCACCAAAGAGGCGCTGCCGATGCTGCGCTACCGCACGCGCGACATCACGCGGCTGATCGATGAGCCTTGCGCCTGCGGGCGCACCCACCGCCGGATGATGCGCGTCACCGGGCGCAGCGACGACATGCTGATCATCCGCGGGGTGAACGTCTATCCGTCGCAGGTGGAGGCGGTGCTGGTCGGCTTTCCCGGGCTCGCACCGCATTATCAGCTCGTGCTCACCCGCGACGGGCCGATGGATGCCGTCACCATCGAGGTCGAGCTCGCGACCCCTTCCCCGCACGACGCGCCGCGCGCCGCGAAAATGGCGGCCGATGTTTGTCACCACGTCAAGGCGATGGTTGGCGTCACCTGCGAGGTCGTGCTCAAGGCGCCGGGCGAGATTCCGCGCTCGCAGGGCAAGGCCGTGCGCGTGAAGGATTTGCGGCAGGGGAGCAAGGCATGACCGGCATTCCGCTTCTGACGACGCAAGGCGGCGCGCATGCCTGCGGCCTCGCCCACGGCCGGCGCTTTGCGCGGGAGATCGCCGATAACCTCGCCACTTACCTGCGCCGGTTCGCGGTCTCCGGTCTCACTCGCGAGTCAGCCTTCGTGGAAGCGGCGCGATGGCGGCAGGCCATCGCCGCGCAAAACGGTGCCTACGCCGAAGAAATGCGGGGGGTTGCGGAAGGATCGGGGCAGAGCGAAGACGCCATCGCGCTTCTCAATGCGCGCTACGAGCTCGCTTTCACGCTGTTCGGCAAAGAGGCGCGGGCTTCCACCGCGGCTGCAGAGCTGGTCGCACCGGATGGCTGCACCACGTTCGGCCTCTTGCCCGAAGCCACCGCCGATCGCCACACCTGGCTCGGCCAGAACTGGGACTGGCTCGAAGGCGTGCATGGCCGCACCTTCGTATTGCATGCGCGCCGAGCGGCGCAGCCGAGTTTCGTCTGCCTCACCGAGGCCGGAATCGCCGGCGGCAAAATGGGTGTCAACGAATGCGGGGTCGGCCTCGTCGAGAACGGTCTTGCCTCGAGCCACGACGGGCGCAACCCATATGAAAAGCCGTTCCACGTGCGCTGCCGCGAGGTGCTGGACGCGGAGCGATTCGAGGAGGCCACGCGGCCCGTGACCGATTCCGCTCGCACGTGCTCGGCGAATTTCGTGATCGGCGCGGCCGGCGGCAAGATCGTCGATATCGAATCGAGCCCCGACCACGTCAGCCGGCTCGATCCGAAAGGCGGCGTCATCACGCATTCCAACCATTTCCTGACCGAGGGGCATGGAGAATCCCTCTTGGAGAAGATTGGGCCCAACACGCTTTATCGGGCCGACCGCATGCGCGCGCTGCTGGAGCCGCATCGCGGCACGCTTTCGTTCGCGCACATGCGCGCGGCCGCGGCTGACCATTACGGCGCGCCCTACGCGATCTGCCGCCATCCCGACATGAGCCAGCCGAGCACGACGCGCACCATGACCGTCGGGGCCGTCCTCATCGACCTCGATGCCCGGACCATGCACGTGGCCAACGGGCCGCCCTGCGCGAACGACTATGTGGCGTTCGCAGTCTAGCCGGCACTAGTGCCGCAGGATTCCCTCTCCCCGCGAAGCGGGGAGAGGGTGGCGAGCGCCGAAGGCGCGAGCCGGCTGAGGGGCAGAGCTATGCGCGGACCCCAACGAGGAAAGGTTCGATTGGAGCGACGGCTTCGGCGCCGGGCCACCGATGCTGAAATGAAGTTATGGTTCGCGTTGCGCGACAGACGCCTGAATGGTTTCAAATTCGTTCGGCAGGAAGCCATCGGCTCCTATATCGTTGACTTTGTTTGTCGCGAGGAGAAGCTCGTCATCGAAGTTGATGGCGGGCAGCATGCGGATAGTCGTAGCGACGACGCGCGCGATGCAGCGCTGAGCGCAGAAGGGTACCGGGTATTAAGACTCTGGAATTCGGACGTACTGACCAACCCAGAGGGTGTTCTCGACGTGATCCTTGCAAGATTGCAAGGCCTTGAGTCTCGTACGACGATGCCCCTCACCCGGCCCTCGCTGCGCTCGGGCCACCCTCTCCCCGCTACGCGGGGCGAGGGTTGCGCACCGAGTGCGCGGCGCGGCTCTTCAGGACGAGGATTACGGCGCGAACATGCGCGCCTGTACCTCCGACGCGGCGTCCTCCATTGTCATGAACACGGCGCCCGCTGCGATCAGATCCTTCAACAGCCCTTCCAGCGCAAGCATCCGATAGCCGCGGCCTATCACATAGGGATGCATGGTATAGGTGAGTACGCCCCAGTCGACCGTCTGCCGCATATAACGGAACTCATCGAGCCAGTTCTCCATCACAGTGCGCGCCGATTGTAGGCCCGGCAGCACCGCAGTGGGCGTGCGCAGGAACTCGAAGTGCGGATGGTCATCGAGCGACCAGCTGATCGGCATTTCGATCAGCGTCGTTTCCTCGCCGAAGCGATACGGCTTCCCCAGTTCAGCGCGATCCCCGCGCCGGGCGCGATAGGGCCAGTAGTCGGCACCCATCAGGCTCGAGTCGTAAAGAAATCCGTGCGTGAGCAGCAGATCGATCGTGTTGTCGCTCAAATCCCACGAGGGCGAGCGGTAGCCGCGCGCCTTGCGGCCGGTCAATTTGGCGATTGCATCGTTGGCGCGCACGAGATCCGCCTCCTCCTCCACGCGGGTCTGCTGCGCCGGCGGGATATGCGCCCAGCTGTGATGCGCCACTTCGTGGGCGTCGCGCACCACCGCCTCGCAGGCGCGCGGGTGGCTTTCGATGGTAAATCCGGGAATGAACCACGTGGCGCGGATGCCGTGCGCCTTGAGCAAGGCGAGGATGCGCTGCGCGCCGACGAGGCCGAACTCGCCGCGCGAGAGCGCCGTCGGGCTTGTCATCCCGCGGGCGATGAAGCCCGATTGCGTGTCGAAGTCGAACGTCAAGCAGACAATGTGGCGCGGCACCTTGCTCTCCGTGGACACGGGCGCAACCGGCATAGCATAGTCCCGCAGCAATCTCCCCTCACCCGCCGTGATTTCGGAATCCACGATGGCGAGCCAAACGATCGGCATCATTGTCAACGGCGCGACTGGCCGCATCGGCTCGATGCAACATCTGGCAAACGCCTTGGTGCCAATCATCGAGGAGGGCGGGCTGGCGCTCGGCCAGGATCATTTGCTTCCACGTTTGCTGCTGGTCGGCCGCGACGCGGATCGTGTCGCCACGGTCGCGCGGCGGCACAAGCTCGCGGATTGGACCACCGACCTCGACGCGGCGCTCG
>DASQXF010000393.1:0-5002 GCA_035639895.1 Xanthobacteraceae bacterium | reverse complement strand
GATACCTCCGCAGCCAATGATTGGTTGCAGAGCACGATGCCCTGGGAGGCGCGAGTCTGCGCGACGCTCTTGCTCAAGAGTTCGCCCGAGGAGGCGACCGCGCATAGCCGTGCCCGGCGCGAGGCGCTGGCGTCCTGGCCGTGCCCCTTCGGCGGCGATTTCGCCTGGGTGACGCCGCCCGTGCTCAATCCGTTTACCCGCATGGCGGTGGAGATGTGCGCGGCAACCGGGACGCTGCGGGTGGTCGGCTATGAGCTGGAGGCGGACGGCGCACTCCCGCGGCCGGCAACGCAGGTGTGTGATTTGTCCCCGAGCAGGCTTGCGGCGTGATCCGCGCCTCATCGACCCACGGCGGACAATGCGTGCGCGAGACTTACGAGCGCGCGGGCGGCTCCTTGTCCTCGCCGGCGAACAGTGCGGCGGGAAACTGCGCGGCATAGCGGCGCTTGTGGCTCGGACGCGGATGCTCCTGGCGCGGGCTCAAGTCCGGCTCGACCACTTTGCGATAGAGATGCCAGGTCGAATGTCCGAGTACCGGCACCACCACCGCGAGTCCGAAGAAGAACGGCAATGAGCCGAGCACCAGCAGTGCGGCGACGATCAAACCCCAGATCGCCATCATGGCCGGATTGGCGGCAACCGCCCGCACCGAGGTGAGCACCGCTTCGACCGCGCCCACTTCGCGGTCGACCAGCAGCGGAAACGCCACGACGCTGATAATCAACACCGCAACCGCGAACAGGAAGCCAACGAAGTTGCCGACGATAATCAGCGTCCAGCCCTCCGGCGTGGTGAAGACCTGCCGAACGAAATGCGGAATGGAGGCGGCGGGCTGATAGCCGAAACTGGCAATGTAGATCGCCTGTGCGACCGCGATCCAGATTGCGAAGATCACCAACAGCAGCAACCCGAGCGCGGCAATCGCGTCGCGCGAGGGGGAGTGCACCACGTCGAAGGCGTCCTCCCAGGACATGTCGAGACCCTGCTCGCGTCGCCGGCTCAGTTCGTAAAAGCCGATGGCCGCGAACGGGCCGACCAGCGCGAAGCCGGCGGCGAGGGGAAACATCAGCGGCAACAAAGCATAGCCCATGATCGCCCGCGCCAGGATCAGGCCGACGATGGGATAGATCAAGCACAGGAACACCGCGTGGGTCGGTATGGCTGCGAAATCGGCAAGCCCGCGCGCCAGCGCATCCTTAAGGTCCGCAAGCCCTATGGTGCGAACTGTCGGACGCGCGCGGAGCGTGTCCGCTCCCATCAGGACGTGTAGCTGCGCCATGGTCGTACCTCCCGAGGCAACGAGATGCCTTTTATTGTCTTATTTGACGTCGAGCCGTGACCCGAGATTATGATAGCACATTGTCACAGAAAACGTGTTGGCCCCCATGCCGCCGGATCGCCCCTGCTGCAGGGGAGGGCGTTGCAGTTCGCTGGCCCGGCGTCTTAGCCCAGTCGGCGGGCGCGACCCACGCACGGCCTGATGGAGACCAGCGATGCCGCGCCACATAGTCCGCCCAGCCCAAGCCGTTCCTGCTGCCAGCATGATCGCGCTTGCGCTGGGGGCAGCCGCGTTCGGCGCCATAGCGGTGGGGGCGCTGGCGATCGGCCGGCTCGCTCTCGGCCGCGTGACGGTGAAGCGGGCGCGCTTTGAGGCGCTCGAAGTGGACGAACTGACCGTACGCAAGCTCCGCGTGCGCGAGTACGAGGGTCCGCCGCCGGCGGGAGTGTCGTAGTCCGCTTGAGCCATGAGCGCGTTTACGCGCGTGCCCAGGCCTTCATCATGGTCGAGGTCGCGGAGCGGCGAGATCGAGCATGATGCGGCGGCCGATTTCGTTGGGATACTGATTGCCGCGATTGCCCAGGATCACGATGCCGAGCTTGCGGCGTGGCATCATCCCGATATAGGCCGATGCGTTGTGGAGACCACCGTACTTCTCGATGATGATCGGCTCGTCTCCGAACGAGACTTCCCAGGCCAGCGCTTGCTCATTGCGCCGACCGATGGGCACGATGCCCTGCTGAGCCAAGGCCATCGCCTCTCGCAGCGAGCGCTCGACCGGCAGCTCCCCGAGATTGGCGGCGAGAAAGACGGCCATGTCGCGCGGCGAGGAGTACATCTTCCCCGTTCCCGGCCAGTGATAGTAGCTCTCCTGACTGCCAGGCTCTCCGACCGTCGTGCCGTCGTCGGCGTAGCCCTGCACCGCAAGGTGCCTGCGGGAAAGCTGTCCGCGCGGACCGTCATCGTCCCGCGGCAGCATCGTCGAGGTCATGCCAAGCGGCTGCAGGATGCGTCGCTCGATCAGTTCATCGATCGGTGTGCCGTAGCGGCGCTCGAGCGCAAGCTGCAGCAGCACATAACCGGCGTGAGTATAGAGATGCTGGCTGCCGGGCGGCTTGTCCGCTTTCCAGTCATTGAGCGTGCGGATGAATTCCAGCAGCGTGTAGCCCCAATTCGGCCAGGGCGGATGGTCCTGCGGCAGCAGCAGCCCCGATGTGTGGGTCGCGAGTTGGCCGAATGTGACGCGGCCGATATCGCTCTCTCGCGCCAGCTCGGACACGTATTTGGCGACCGGCTCATCGAGCCGGAGCTCACCGTTGCGGACCCCCTGTGCCAATAGCGTGGCCTCGAACACCTTGCGCAGCGACGCGAGATTGAACAGCGCATCACTCGTGATCGGCCGTTTGGTGGCGCGGTCGGCCCAGCCGTAATTGAAGAACAGCGTGCGGCCGCCGATGCGCAGCGCTACCGCGACCCCGCCTCCGCCGTCGGCCGGCACGATCGAGCGGACGTGGCGGGTAACGGCTCGTTCGGGCTCGCGCTCGGCGCCGGCGGCCGGCGCGGCGATGAGCGCCAAGATCGATGTCGCGATCGCGAGTCGCATATGCGGCTCACCGTCGTTAAGGCGACAATGCTTCGAGCGCCTGTGGCGCGGAGAACATCTTGCGCGCGCTGTGTCCGACGCCGGGCAGTTCGACCAGTCGCCAGTGGAGTCGCCAACCGCGCTGCTGCGCCAGCATCTGGGCTGCGTTGAATACGTTTACCCCGCGCTGGTAGTGCGAGTCCCCTTGGGCTAGCGCTTCGGGGTTTCGCGCATCGTCGCGCGTATCGCCTTGGCCGAGATAGATCGTCAGCGGCTGTTCCAGATAGCGCCGTAGCGCGGCCTCGCCGTCCAGTTCTGGATAAACTTTTCCGAGGCCGTAGGGCGCGGCGATCTCGAGGCTCGGAAACACATAGCTTCCCGCATTCGCGACCACGATCCGTCGCGCCTGCGTAGGCACGAAGGCGGCGAGGCGGTCGAGAAATTGGCCGCCCGCCGAATGGCCAAGCAGGGAATAGGCGAGGGGACGCTCTTCCTGCCGGTGCACCCAGGCGACGAGATCAAGCACCAGTCTCCCGGTCCAATCGCGCGCATCCTGCACCGCTGCGTCCTTGACGATGCCCCCGCGCTGGTATCGCCATCCGGGGAACGCGCGTTCATCGAATACCGGCGCGACCACCAGCAGGCAAAGCCGGTCCGCGAGGCCACGCGTATAGTCGCGGTAGCTTTGCGCATTTCGCGCGATACCGTGAAACACCACGAGCAACGACGGATCGGAGCACCCTGCCGGGCGGTAGGTGAAGACCACCATGCGCTTGCCATTCACATCGACCGTCTGACTCCCCGCTTCGATGGGTGCCGCTGCGAGCGGCGCGGCGGCAAACAACGAGGCGAGGATCATAACGACTGTCCATCTCATCTCGTTCATTCCACGCTCGCGTGCGACGACCATTCGCAGAACCGACACGATTTGATTCTACACTGATCGGACACCCAACAACGGAGTACCGCATGGCGAAGCTTACGCTCTATCACGCCGCCCCGTCCCGCTCCTCGATAACGCTATGGATGCTGGAGGAGATCGGCGAACCCTACGACATCCACTTCTTGAGCTTGAGCAAGGGCGACAACCGCACGCCCGACTATCTCGCAGTAAATCCAATGGGCAAGGTGCCCGCGCTCAAGCACGGCGATACCGTCATCACCGAGGGGGCGGCGATCTGCGCCTACCTCGCCGACGAATTTCCGCGCGCCAAGCTCAACGTGCCGATCGGCACGCCGCGCCGCGGCCTCTATCTCAAGTGGCTGTTCTTCGGCCCGAGCTGCATCGAAGCGGCGATCATGGATCGCGCCAGCCCGCGCAAGGAAGAGCCGCGGCGCGCGATGCTGGGCTACGGCGATTTCGACACTGTCATGGATGTCACTGCGAAGGCGGTCGCCAAGGGGCCATACCTCATGGGCGAACAATTCACCGCCGCCGATGTGATCATCGGCTCGACGCTACGCTGGGGTATGATGTTCAAAATGCTACCCGAGCGCCCCGAGTTCATCGCCTACGCGAGCCGGCTTACCCCGCGCCCGGCGCTCCAGCGCGCCGAAGCCAAGGACAAGGAGCTCGCCGCGGCCTGAAGTGACCAGGGCCGATCATGGCCGGGCTTGACCCGGCCATCCATTTTTTTCGTAAAAGTCTTGCGAAGAACGATGCCCCCGCTCACGTACACCCGCGGGTGACGTGCCAGGTTGTGGCTTGAGATCGCGCCCTCATCGTCCTTGCCGGGCTTGACCGGCAATCCATCCCTTCAATGCTGCGCTTCTTTGCCCGAGCTAGCGCGGGCCGCGCCGTGCTCGTGCGGTTCCGTAGCCATGGATGGAGCATGCTTGAAATCCGGGCTACGGTTGCGCCTGATGATCCTGCAATTGCGCATTCTCTATTTCGAGGATCTCTCGGTCGGTATGACCGAGACCTTGTCAAAGACCATCGCGTCCTCCGACGTGGTTGGATTCGCGCAGCTCACCGGCGATCGCAATCCGATCCATCTGTCGGAGCACTTCGCCGCCAAGACCCAATTCGGGAAACGCATCGCGCACGGCCTCTACACCGCGAGCCTGATCTCGGCGGTACTGGGCACGCGGCTTCCCGGTCCCGGCGCCATCTATATTTCGCAGACGCTCAATTTCCGCGC
>DASQXF010000392.1:0-5501 GCA_035639895.1 Xanthobacteraceae bacterium | reverse complement strand
AGCGCATGCGGCAACGGCACCAGAATGGCCGGGCGCCCGATCGCCGCGAGTTCCGCGACAGTCGAGGCGCCGGCGCGCGCGATAACGACATGGCTCGCAGCGATCCGCGCCGGCAGATCGGCGAAGAACGGCGCCACCTCGGCCCTAACGTTTGCCCGTGCATAGGCCTCCGTCACGCGTGCAAGATCCTCCTCACGCGCCTGCTGCACCAGTGCGAGGCGGGCTTGCACATCATGGGCAAGCCTTTCGACGGCAGCGGGCACGATATCGGCCATGATGCGCGCCCCCTGGCTGCCGCCGAATACCAAGAGCCGGATCGGGCCCGTCGCTTCCGGGGCGACATAGGCAATCGCCGATGCCGCGATAACCGCAGGCCGCACCGGATTGCCGGTGCGCGTCGCTTTGGCGCTCAGCTTGGGCTCGCGCTCGAGCACTCCGGCGAAGCTGGTTGCAATGACATCGACGCGAGGTGCGAGAAACCTGTTGGCACGCCCCATCACCGCATTTTGCTCGTGAATGACCGTGGGAATTCCGCGCAGCGTCGCCGCCAGCACGGGGGGAATGGTTGGATAGCCGCCGAAACCGACAACGGCGGATGGCCGCAGGCGCATAACGAGTCGCAAGCTCTGTATGGTACCCGTGCCGAGCATCGCCGCCGTGCGCATCAGCGAGAGCGGGTCGCGTCCGCGCACGGTCGCGCTGGCGATGACGTGAATATCGCGCGCCGGAAATGCCCTGCCATAGCGCTCAGCGCGATCGTCGGTGGCCAGAGCAGTGGCGACGGCGCGCCGGGCGAGCGCCTCCGCAAGGGCTTCGGCGGCAAATAGATGTCCGCCGGTTCCGCCGGCGGCCAAGAGAACAAGCGGCACGCGGTTCCCCTTCCGGCAGTCTAAGCGGCCCTTTCGGCGGGCACGAACCTCGCCTCGCTTGCCAGCAACTCAGCGCGCGGACGCTCACGCGTCAAGGCAAGCAGCATTCCCATCCCATAGGCCAGCGAGATCATCGATGAGCCTCCATACGAAATGAACGGAAGCGTCATGCCCTTGGCCGGCATCAGATGCAGATTCACCGCCATGTTGATGGCCGATTGCAGCCCGAGCAGGAGGGCGAGGCCGGCTGCGGCAAATCGCGCAAACGGGTCCTCGTTGCGCCTGGCGTGATGCAGGGCACGCAACACGATGAAGGCAAACAGCGCGAGCAGCAGCAGGCACAGGACGATGCCGAATTCTTCTGCGGCAACGGCGAACACGAAGTCGGTATGGCTCTCGGGCAGGATGCGCTTGACGGTGCCCTCGCCCGGGCCGCGTCCGAACCACCCCCCGCGCTGAAAAGACTCGAGCGCCTGATCGATGTTGAACGTGTCGCCGGAGGATGGATCCCGAAATCGTTCGATGCGCCGCGCCACGTGCGGAATGAACATGTAAGCGGTTGCGAGTCCGATCGCCGCCGCACCTCCCAAGCCCGCCACCCAAACAAGGCGCATGCCGGCGAGAAAGAACAGCGCGCTCCAGACCAGCGCGATCAGCATGGTCTGCCCGAAATCGGGCTGCAGCACGAGTCCGACAACGGCGACGAACAGCAGCAGAAGCGCGAAGGTGTTCGCCGGCATTTCTGGCCGCCGCGCGGATTCGCCGAACAGCCAGGCGATCAGGATGACGAAAGCGGGCTTGAGGAACTCCGAGGGCTGAATGTTGATCCCAAGCAAGACGATCCAGCGCCGCGCGCCTTTGACCTCGGCGCCGAACTGCAGCGTGGCGGCGACCAACGCAAGGCTCAGTACGAATACGATGATCGCAAGCCGGCGAATATGACGCGGCGACAGGAACGAGGTCGTCAGCATCACGGCGAGCGCCGGAATCAAATAGAGCACATGCCGGCCGACGAAATAGAACGGGTCGAGGCCGAGGCGAGCGGCAACCGGGGGTGACGCGGCCAGCGAAAGGATAATTCCCGCGAGCATGAGGGTGAGCAGCGCGGTCAGCAGCGACCGATCAATCGTCCACCACCAGGCGGCAAAGCGCGTGCGTTCAAGACGCGAAACCATCGAAACCCCCTCGGGACCCGAAGCGGTCAGTGGTGCCTGGCGTTGGTTGACGGAGGATTAACGGCCGCCCCTAGCGGGCGGGTGTAAGCCCCGGCAGGGCGCGCACCAGCTCGCGGAATTTGTCGCCGCGGATCTCGAAATTGCGGTATTGGTCGAAGGAGGCACAGGCTGGCGACAGCAGCACGACGGGTTCGGCTACATCGGAGGCTTCCGCCTCCGCCGCCGCAAGCTCGACTGCCCGCTCGAGCGTGCCGGCCACGACCTGGGGCGTGTGGCCTTGAAGTTCGGCGGCGAAATCGGTTGCTGCCTCGCCGATGAGGTAAGCCTTGCGGATGCGCGGAAAGAAGCCCGCGAGTGGGGCGATACCTCCGGTCTTCGCCCTGCCTCCCGCGATCCAGAAAATGTGGGAGAAGCAGGCCAGCGCCTGCGCGGCGGAATCCGCATTGGTTGCCTTGGAATCGTTGACGAACAGGACGCGCCCCCTGTGACCGACCTCTTCCATCCTGTGGGCTAGTCCGGGAAACGAAACGAGACCTTGCTGGATCGCCTGCGGCGATAGCCCGAGCGCGAGCGCCGCGGCGGCGGCGCAGGCGGCGTTCTGCGCATTGTGCACGCCGCGCAAGGATCCGATGCCGCCGATGTGGGCGATCGTGCGGGCACTGCCGGCCGCAGCCTGCATGATGCTTTCGCCCTCGACATAAAGCCCATCCTGCAGCGGCCGCCGCACCGAGACGCGGACCAGCCTTTTTCCGGCCTGCTCGATGCGGTCGGCCGCCGCCGCGCACCACGGGTCGTCAGCGCCGACGATCGCCGTGCCGTCCTCCTGCACGCCGGCGACGAGCCGCTCCTTGACCGCGGCGTAGTGCGCGAGCGTTCCATGGCGGTCGAGATGATCCTCGGTGACGTTGAGAAGGACTCCAACCGAAGGATCGAGCGTGGGTGCGAGATCAATCTGGTAGGACGAGCACTCGATCACGTGCGCACGCGCCTCGTCCGGCGGCGCAAGCGAGAGGATCGCGGTGCCGATGTTGCCGCCGATCTCGCTTTCCCGGCCGGCCGAGCGCACGAGATGCGCCACCAGCGCCGTTGTGGTCGATTTGCCGTTGGTACCGGTGATGGCGACGAACGGCGCCTTCGGCGCACGCGCCCGCCGTTCGCGGCAGAACAACTCGATGTCGCCGACGACCTCGACGCCGGCGGCGCGCGCCAACGCCACGGTCCAATGCGGCGCGGGATGCGTGAGCGGCACGCCGGGCGCGAGCACGAGCGCGGAAATTTTCGACCAGTCGGCCTGCCGCAGATCGCCGCTCGGGATGCCGGCGCTCATCGCCTTGGTCACGGCCTCGGCGCTGTCGTCCCAGCCGATGACATCGGCGCCGCCGGCGAGCAACGCGCTCGCGCTCGCCAGTCCCGACCCGCCGAGGCCGAAGATGGCGACCTTCTTTCCGGAAAAGGCGGTGACAGGAATCATCACCGCAGCTTGAGGGTCGACAATCCCACCAGCGCGAGCACGACCGAAATGATCCAAAAGCGGATGACGATCTGCGGCTCGGTCCACCCGAGCTGCTCGAAATGATGGTGAATCGGCGCCATCCGAAACACGCGCTTGCCCGTGAGCTTGAAAGAAACCACCTGCACAATCACTGATACAGCCTCGAGCACGAAAAGTCCCCCGACGATACCAAGCACGATCTCGTGCTTGGTCGCCACCGCGATCGCGCCGAGCATTCCGCCGAGCGCAAGCGAGCCGGTATCACCCATGAAGATCGAAGCGGGCGGCGCATTGAACCAGAGAAAGCCCAATCCGGCCCCGATCACCGCGCCGCAGAGCACCGCGAGCTCGCCGGTTCCGGGCACAAAGTGCAGTTGCAGATAGTCCGAAAACACGGCGTTGCCGACAACCCAGGCAAATACCCCGAAACAGCCGGTCGCGATCATGACTGGAACGATCGCCAGCCCATCGAGACCGTCGGTCAAGTTCACCGCGTTGCCAGCACCGACGATAATGAACGCGCCAAACACGATGAAAAGCCAGCCGAGCGGAAGTACCAGCTCTTTGAAGAATGGAAATGTGAGCGAGGACGCGAAGGGCTGGCGGCCGAGTGAGATGATAAAGTAGCACGCCGCAACCGCGATTAGCGCCTCGATGACCATCCGAAGCTTGCCGGAAACCCCAGCATGCGTCTGCTTCGTCACTTTGAGATAGTCGTCATAGAAGCCGATCGCACCGAACATGAGCGTCACGCCGAGCACGATCCAAACGTAGCGATTGGTCAAATTCGCCCACAGCACTGTCGATACCAGCAGACCGAATAGCATCATCAGGCCGCCCATCGTTGGCGTGCCCTTCTTGGTAACCAGGTGCGATTGTGGCCCGTCGGTGCGGATCGGCTGGCCCTTGCCCTGCGCGAGCCGCAGCTGGTCGATGATCGAGTGGCCGAACAGAAAGACGAACACGAGTGCGGTGAACATCGCCCCGCCGGTGCGGAACGTGATGTAGCGCAGGACGTTCAGAGGTCCGATCGCGTCCGAGAATGCGGAGAGCCAGTAGAACATCGGTCAACCGTCGATGGTCGAAGCTTGGGCGGACGCGAGAACCGGCGTCTCGCGGCGGTAGCGGTTTTGCAGCGCCTTGACGATGGGCGCCATGCGTGAGCCGAGCGATCCTTTCACCATGAGGGCATCGCCGGCCTGTACCGCGGCAACCACCTGCGATTCGAGCGCAGCCGAAGTCTCGGCATAGCCGCCCTTGCGCGAGGAGGGAAGCGCCTCCCACAACGCGCGCATCAGCGGACCGCAGCAGAACACGAGATCGACGCCGTGCGCGAGCACCGCTACGGCCAATTCCCGGTGCAAGTCGGCGCCGCGCGGGCCGAGTTCCAGCATGTCGCCGAGCACTGCGATGCGCCGGCCGAGCGGGCCCACCTCGGCCTGCCCGAGCAAGGCAAGCGCTGCACGCATCGACGCCGGATTGGCATTGTAGCTTTCGTCGATCAGGAGGGCGGTGCCGCGGGGCATGTGCAGCGTGACGCGGGAGCCGCGTCCGCTCGCCGGCCGCAGCTCTGCGAGCGCGAGCGCCGCGAGCGCCAGATCGGCGCCCGCCAGCGCGGCCGTCGCCAGCACGGCGAGCGAGTTGACGACCAAGTGCCGGCCTGGCGCCCCGAGCTTGTAGGTGATGTCGGTTCCGAGGATTCGCGCCTGGACGGTGGATATATCCGGCTGGAGCGAGCATTTGATCAGCTTCGCATCGGCGCGCGCGTTCTCGCCGAACGAGACGATGCGCTCGACACCGGCGTTGCGTGCGCTGCCCTTAAGCCGCGCGAATTGCGGGCTGTCGCGGTTGATCACCGCCGCTCCCCCGCGCTCGACCCCGAGGAAGATTTCCGCCTTCGCATCGGCAATCGCTTCCAGTGAGCCGAAAAATTCGAGGTGCACCGGCTCGATTGCAGTGATGATC
>DASQXF010000391.1:0-4305 GCA_035639895.1 Xanthobacteraceae bacterium | reverse complement strand
GGCAAGGGCAACCCGGAAGGCTGGGTCGCGGTGGTGAAGCCCGGGCGGATCATGTTCGAGCTCGAGGGCATCGAGGAGTCGGCGGCCCGCGCCGCGCTGGCCCTGGCGTCGGCGAAGCTGCCGGTTAGATCGAAATTCGTGAAGCGGGAGGAGCGGTAGGATGCCGGCGAAACGCGAACACCGGGCCGATGGACTGCGCGAGCTCAAGACCGACGAGCTGACGCAGAAACTCGCGGTGCTGACCGAAGAGCAGTTCCGGCTCGAGTTCCGGCGCGCCACCGAAGCGCTGTCGAACCCGCTGCAGCTGCGCACGATCCGCCGCGACATCGCGCGGATCCAGACCATTCTGAAGGAGAGGGCGTCGGCATGATCGAGCGCGGGCGTAGGAAGGTTCGGACCGGCGTCGTGGTCAGCGACAAAATGCAGAAGACGGTGACCGTCTCGATGCAACGTCGTTTTGCGCACGGCTTCTATGGCAAGCAGGTGAATCGCACCAAGACCGTTGCCGCGCACGATGAGCACGGCGCGAAGCTGGGCGATACCGTGCGCATCGTCGAAACGCGACCGTTATCGAAACGGAAACGCTGGCGGGTGGTCGAGATCATCGAGAGAGCGAAATAGGCATGGTGCAGCAAGAGTCGCAAATCAAGATCGCGGACAACTCGGGGGCGCGTCGCGCCCTGGTGATCCGGGTGCTCGGCGGATCCAAACGCCGCTATGCCGGGCTCGGAGACGTCGTGGTGGTCACGATCAAGGACGCGATCCCGACCGGCCAGGTGAAGAAGGGCGAAGTCGCGAAAGCGGTGATCGTGCGGACGGCCAAGGAGACCAAGCGCAAGGACGGCTCCTACATCCGCTTCGACGAGAACGCGGCCGTCCTCATCAACGACGAAGGCGAGCCGCGCGCGACGCGCATCTTCGGCCCGGTGGGCCGCGAGCTGCGCGAGAAGAAGTTCATGAAAATCGTGTCGCTGGCGCCGGAGGTGATCTGAGATGAAGCCCCTTGTCTACAAGAAATCGCGGCGCGAGCGCACGCAGCCGGTCCCGGAGCGGCACAAGCTGCACGTCGCCAAGGGCGACATCGTCCGCATCATCAGCGGCGAGCACCGCGGCAAAGAGGGCAAGATCCTCCACGTCTATCCGAAAACGTTCCGGGTGGTCGTGGAAGGCGTGAACCTGGTCAAGAAACACAAGCGGGCGACGACGCCGCAGGGCGAGAGCGGGATCATCGAATTTGCCGCCCCGATCGCGGCCTCGAAGGTGATGCTGCTCGACCCGAAGTCGGGAGAGCCGACGCGCGTGCGCCGGCGCCATGACAAAGAAAGGAAGCTGGAGCGGATCGCGGTGAAATCGGGTCAGCCGATTCCGAGAGTGAGATAGCCATGGCGGACGAACAAGAGAAACAGGACAAGAAGCCAAAAGGGCAGAAGGGCGGCGGCAAAGCGCCGAAGGGCGCCGAGAAGACGCCGAAGGGGGGCGGCAAAGCGCCAAAGGGCGCCGAGCCCGAGGCCCCAGCGCCCAGCCCCGAGCCCCCGGCCGAGCCCGCGCCACCCGCTCGGCTAAAGGAGTTCTATGAGCAGCAGGTGCGGAGCAAGCTGCAGCAGCAGTTTGCCTTCAAGAACCCGCACGAGATTCCGCGGCTCAAGAAGATCGTGCTCAACGTCGGCATGGGCGACGCGTCCAAGAACCCCAAAGGGCTGGACGCGGCGGTGGCGGAGCTGGCGGCGATCAGCGGCCAGCATCCGGTCGTAACGCGCGCCAAGAAGGCGATCGCGAACTTCAACCTCCGCGCGGGCCAGGCGATCGGTTGTGCCGTGACGCTGCGCGGCGGCCGCATGTACGAGTTCCTCGATCGGTTCATCACGATCGCGGTGCCACGCATGCGCGACTTCCGCGGCCTGCCGACCAAGAGCTTCGACGGGCGCGGGAATTACACGCTGGGGATCAAGGAGCAGATGATTTTCCCCGAGATCGACTACGACAAAGTCGAGCGCATCCATGGGATGGACATCACGTTCGTGACGAGTGCCGGCCGCGACGACACCGCGCTGGCCCTGTTGCGCGAATTGGGCATGCCCTTCCGGACCGAAGCGTCCGGCGCGGCCGCCTAGGAGACCGCATGGCAAAGAAGGCCTGGATCGAGAAGGTCAAGAAGGCGCCGAAGTTCAAGGTGCGACGCTACTACCGCTGCCGCCGCTGCGGCCGCAGCCGGGGCACGCTGCGCAAGTTCGAGCTGTGCCGCATCTGCTTCCGTGAGCTGGCATTGCGCGGGGAGATTCCCGGCGTGCGCAAAGCCAGCTGGTAAGAAGGACTAGAGGGGACACGAATGAGCATTATTGATCCCGTCGCCGATATGCTGACCCGCGTGCGGAACGCCTGCCAGGCAGGCCACCGCCGGGTCGACATGCCGGTGTCGAAGTTGAAGGTCGCGATCGCGACGATTCTGCGCGACAACCACTATATCCAGGATTACAAGGTGCTGGATGATGGCCAGCACGGCTTGCTGCGGCTGTACCTGAAGTATCACAACGACGCGCCGGTAATTCGCGAGCTGCAGCGCGTGTCGTCGCCGGGGCTGCGCCGCTACGTCAAGGCGCGCGAAATCCCGCGCGTCAAGAACGGCCTCGGCATGGCGATTCTCAGCACGCCGCAGGGACTCATGACCGATCGCGAGGCCCGCACCGCCCGGGTGGGCGGCGAAGTGCTCGCGGTGGTCTGGTAACGAGGGACTTGGGATTAGGGACTAGGGACTCGAATTATGTCACGGATTGGGAAGAAGCCGGTCGCACTGCCGAACGGCGTCACGGCGCAGATCAACGGGCAGAAGATCACGGTCAAGGGACCGAAGGGCGAAATCTCGCGGTCCCTACACGAGGACATGGCACTGTCGCTCGAAGACTCGACCGTGGTCGTGAAGCGCCCGTCGGATGAAGCGCGGCACAGGGCGCTGCACGGCCTCACGCGCACGCTGGTCGCCAATATGGTCGAAGGCGTGACGAACGGCTTTGCGAAATCGCTCGAGATCCAGGGCGTCGGCTACAAGGCCGAGCCGAAGCCGTTCGGCGTTCAGTTGACGGTGGGCCTGTCGCATCCGGTGCCCTATCATGCGCCCAAGGGGATCAAGATCACGGTGACCAACAACGTCCTCGTGAAGATCGAGGGCGTCGACAAGGAACTGGTGGGCCAGGTGGCCGCGGAGATTCGCAACGTGCGGCCGCCCGAGCCTTACAAGGGCAAAGGCATCCGCTACGCCGGCGAGCAGGTCCGGCGCAAGGCGGGCAAAACTGCCCAGGCGGCGAAATAAACCATGCGCTCGGTACGCAAGATCAAGACGTCGGTCGACAGCCGGTATCGCCGGCACCTGCGGGTCCGCAAGAAGGTTGCGGGCACGCCGGAGCGGCCGCGCCTCGTCGTGTTTCGCTCGTCCAAGCACATCTACGCGCAGCTCGTGGACGACCAAAAAGGCGTCACGCTGGCGGGAGTCGCCGATACCTCGGCAGGCGTGCAACTCGAAGGCAAGGGCAAGGTCGCGCGGAGCTTTGCGGTGGGCAAACTCATCGCGGCAAAAGCAAAAGAAAAAGGCATCGCCAAGGTCGTGTTCGACCGCGGCGGATATCAGTATCACGGTCGCGTGAAAGCGGTGGCGGACGGCGCGCGCAAAGGCGGACTGGAGTTCTAATGGCGGATCCAAAAGACGAAACTGTGCCTTCGACCGAAGGCACCTCGGCCTCCACGAACGTCCCGGCGGCGGATGTTCCGCCGGCGCCGGAGGAGCATCGCCCAGCGCGCGGTCCACGCGGCCAGGGCGGCGGCCGCGGTGGGCGCGGGCGCGGACGTGGTGGTGAGCGGCGCGACGGTGGCGACCGCGGCGGGCACGGCGGCGGTCGTGAGGGCGACGGGATTGTCGAGAACGTCGTCGCGATCAATCGCGTCGCGAAAGTCGTGAAAGGTGGCCGGCGCTTCAGCTTCAATGCGTTGGTTGCGGTGGGTGACGGCAAGGGCCAGGTCGGGATCGCGACCGGCAAGGCGAACGAAGTCAGCGAAGCGGTGCGCAAGGCGGTCGAAGCGGCGCGCCGCCGCATGAACGAAGTCCCGCTCACTGGCGGGACGATTCCGCACGAGATCGTCGGTAATCACGGCGCGGGTCGAGTGCTGCTCAAACCCGCAGCATCGGGCACGGGCGTGATCGCGGGTGGACCGGTACGCGCGGTGCTCGAATGCGCCGGAATCCGCGACATTCTCACTAAGAGCCTCGGATCGACGAACCCGCACAACATGGTGCGGGCCACTATGGATGGCCTGAAG
>DASQXF010000390.1:0-2748 GCA_035639895.1 Xanthobacteraceae bacterium | reverse complement strand
GAGCTGCTGGCGCAAAAGGTCGACGGCTCCGTTGTCAACGCGGGCGACGGCGCGCATGAGCATCCGACCCAGGCGCTGCTCGATGCGCTCACGATCCGCCGCAACAAGGGTCGCATCGAGCGGCTGGTCGTCGCGATCTGCGGCGACATCCTGCATTCGCGCGTCGCGCGCTCGAACATCATCCTACTCAACGCGCTGGGAGCGCGGGTGCGCGTGGTGGCGCCCTCCACGCTGCTGCCGCCGGGGATCGAGCGCTTCGGGGTCGAGGCGACGGGCGATATGCGCGAAGGCTTGCGCGACGCCGACATCGTCATGATGCTGCGCCTGCAGCGCGAGCGCATGAACGGCTCGTTCGTGCCTTCGACGCAGGAGTACTTCCACTATTTCGGGCTCGACCAGAAGAAGCTCGCCTATGCCAAGCCGGACGCGCTGGTCATGCATCCCGGGCCGATGAACCGCGGCGTCGAGATCGATACCGCGGTCGCCGACGGCGCCCAGTCGCTGATCCGCGAGCAGGTGGAGATGGGGGTGGCGGTGCGCATGGCCGTGCTCGAGGCGCTGTCGCGGAACCTGCCGAATGCCTGAGGCCTCTCGCTCCGCCGTCACTGAAGGCCATCGTCGATGATGATGCTCACGGAGCGCCGCCCGATCCTGCTGGCCAACGCACACATTCTCGATCCCTCGCGCGACCTCGAGATCGACGGTGACCTCCTGATCGCGGACGGCATAATCCGTGAAGCCAAGCGCGGCATCGGCGCCGCGGGCGTGCCCGAGGCGACCGAGGTGATCGACTGCAAGGGCAAGGTGGTCGCCCCCGGCCTCATCGACATGCGCGCCTTCGTCGGTGAGCCCGGCGCGGAATATCGCGAGACCATCGCCTCGGCAAGCCAGGCGGCGGCCGCCGGCGGCGTTACCACCATCGTGTCGCAGCCCGACACCTCGCCCGCGATCGACGATCCCGCGATCGTCGACTTCGTGATGCGGCGCGCGCGCGACACCTCCATCGTGCACGTGCAACCGATGGCAGGGCTGACCAAGGGTCTGCGCGGAGAGGAGATGGCCGAGATCGGCCTGCTCAAGGCCGCAGGCGCGGTCGCCTTCACCGACGGCGCCCAAAGCGTCACCAACGCGCAGGTGATGCGCAGGGCGCTAGCCTACGCGCGCGATTTCGACGCGTTGATCGTGCATCACACCGAAGACCCCGACATCGTCGGCGAAGGTGTCATGAACGAAGGCGAGTTCGCGGCCCGGCTTGGACTTGCCGGCGCGCCGACCGCGGCCGAAACCATCATGCTGGAGCGCGACATGCGCCTCGTCGCGCTCACCGAGAGCCGCTACCACGCGGCCTCGCTCACCTGCGGCGAGTCGCTCGAGGTGTTGCGGCGCGCCAAGGAGGCGCGGCTCACGGTCAGTGCCTCGGCGTCCATCAACCATATCACCCTCAACGAGATCGATGTCGGACCGTACCGCACCTTCCTCAAGCTCAAGCCGCCGCTGCGCGCGGAGGCGGATCGTGCGGCGCTGGTCGCGGCCCTGGCCGAGGGCCTGATCGACGTCGTCATGTCCGACCACAACCCCCAGGACGTGGAGACCAAGCGCCTGCCGTTTGCGGAAGCCTCCCCGGGCGCAATCGGGCTCGAGACCATGCTGACGGCGGGGTTGCGCCTCGTTCACTCCGGCGAACTTGCGCTCATGACGTTGCTCAAGACGATGTCGAGCGCGCCCGCGAAAATTCTGGGACTTGCGGCAGGCACGCTGCGGCAGGGCAGCCCCGCCGACGTGATCGTGCTCGATCCCGATGTGCCGTGGGTGCTCGATCCCGCAGAGCTCAAATCGAAATGCAAGAACACGCCGTTCGACGAAGCCAGGCTCGAGGGCCGTGTGGTGCGCACCATCGTCGCTGGCCGCACCGTTTATGAATATGTTTGAGACGCGCGCTCATCGTCGCGTACCCAAACCCCTGGATCGAGCCTCCATGAGTCCTGTCCCCCTGTAAATAACAGGGAGCCATGAACGTAACGCTCTGAAAAAAAACAAGAAAATCGATAGCGCTGCAGCGAAATAATAGGGCCGATAACAGGAGCTAACAGGAAAATAACAGGCCACGCATTCGCACCGAGGTCGCTCCCGACCTCAGTGAGGCTGCAAGCGCAAATTTGGAGAATGCCGAAAATTGGAAGATTCTCGTTACACGAGTCAAGCGAATTCGCTTGTGGGCGGTCTATGAGCTTAAATGACAGTCATCACGCATAACTCCGTTCGTCCCCGCGAAAGCGGGGCCCCAGGCTTTGGCCCTGGATTCCTGCTTGCGCGGGAATGAACGGAGAAAGTGATGCGAACGCGGGCCGGGAAAAGTCCATGCCGCCATGGCTCGATCCGTCGCTGTTGCCGGCTTATGCCGCAGCGCTGCTCTTCGGCTATCTCTGCGGCTCGATCCCGTTCGGGCTGATCCTGACGCGGCTCGCCGGCACCGCGGACATCCGCGCCATCGGCTCCGGCAATATCGGCGCGACCAACGTGCTGCGCACAGGGCGCAAGGGGCTCGCGGCCGCAACGCTGGTGGGCGACGCGCTTAAGGGCACGCTGGCGGTCCTACTCATCTATTACTACTACGGCAGCGAGTACCGCTATTTCGCCGACGAGCTCGCGCTGCCCGCGGCTGCCGGCGCTTTTCTCGGCCATCTGTTTCCCGTCTGGCTCGGCTTCAAAGGCGGCAAGGGGGTTGCCACCTACATCGGCCTTTTGCTG